>JABFRJ010000208.1 GCA_013141255.1 Hyphomicrobiaceae bacterium | reverse complement strand
AACACCGTAAATCGTGTTGATGCCATTCAGCTTCAACGCATCAATAACAAGGTGGAACCCATCGGTGAGATTCTGCGATTGCGCTTCAGATGACATGCGTTAAGTCTCCCATTGCTCCATCCGGAGCGGATTCAATTTCTTGCGCGCG
Source organism: Hyphomicrobiaceae bacterium (assembly GCA_013141255.1). GTDB lineage: Bacteria > Pseudomonadota > Alphaproteobacteria > Rhizobiales > Hyphomicrobiaceae > JABFRJ01. The sequence continues at coordinate 9,009 of JABFRJ010000208.1, read as the reverse complement.
CTCACAACTTAAGCCACGCGAATACGTCCCTGGCTTGCATAACATCACTCGATCTCGACAAACCGTTCAACGTGATCACGCAGCTTCAGTGTGTGCTCTCGAACCAACCGCTCGGCCCGTTCGGTGTCGCGCGCTTCAAGCGCCGCAACGATTTCCTTATGATCGACAATCGACCGCTTAGCCCGATCTTGCTCGACAATCGTCCGGTTGCGAATGGCGCGTACGTGAAAGAAAAGTTCCTCCGCCATCTTAGAAATCAACGGACAACCGCCCATACCAATAATGGCTTGGTGAAACAAAATATTCGCATCCGAATACTCACCCAGCTTCGCCGCCACTTTGTCCGATGAAAAGCTATCGACAAGTTCATGCAGGCTCGCAAGTTCCTCGTCAGTCGCTTCCTTCGTCGCCAGTCGCGCAGCCATGCTCTCAAGCGCCGCCCAGACCGTGATCATATCTAAAATCTCGGACTTCGTTTTCCGAACAATAAAAATGCCCTTGCGCGCAACGATACGAACCAGCCCCTCACTCTCAAGCTGCGCCAATGCTTCCCTGAGCGGCGTCCGCGACACGCCGAAACGCTCGGAGAGATCGCGCTCGTCGAGCTTCAACTCGGCGCCAGGATCATAAATATTGAGATTGGTAATCGCGCCCTTGAGAGCCTCATACGTCCGCGCCTTCAGGCTTAACCCGTCGGCGAGCGGAACAATCTTAAGCTGGAGGTCGGCCATCACGCAGCAAAGCCTTCGAAATTTGACAACAACGACCGAACGGAAATCTGCACGGCGGCCCCAATAAATCAAAACACATCCGAAGCTCAGATACTTCCTGGCTTCTGGCATACCATAGACCAACATAGTTTTTCGGTGTCAATACGCTGAACGTGCACCGCATGAGTGCCCAACGAACTTGGTTCGCACTGCAGCAAATCAAGCACCGGCAACCCAAATTATAAAAATATGCACCCCGATTCGAGAGTTGAAAAAAAGCCGATCACTCGCGGCGTAAAGCAACAAAAACCAAATTAAACAATCAACTGGAAAACATCGACGGGGAGGTTATCTGTCCAATTCATCGCGCTGCACCAATCGCAAAGCTCACCACGAGCATCAACTCGGACCAACGCGTCAGTCGGTAAAAACGCTCCCGCAGCGCACGAATGATCAGTTGATAAATATCTTGAGCTGGTCTTAAGGTATACCAATCGCAAGCTTGGTGATGCGCTCCAAAATGGCGCAAGGAGTGCTAGAGAGCCATCTCGCACAAACATCAAAATACCAGGCTGCGGTTGAGGGAAGACGCGCAGACCAACGCCGCTCGAGGGATACATGGAAGAAATCAGCGCACTCATTGGCGGCTTCAAGGTCGCTTTGTCTTGGTACAATTTAGCGCTGATGTTCATAGGCATTCTACTCGGCGTCATCATCGGCGTATTGCCGGGCCTGGGCGGCGCCAACGGTGTTGCCATCCTTCTTCCACTTACTTTTTCCATGCCACCAACGTCTGCCATTATCATGCTCTCGTGCATTTACTGGGGCGCACTATTCGGTGGCGCAATCACCTCAATTCTCTTCAATATCCCCGGCGAACCTTGGTCCGTTGCCACCACCTTCGACGGCCACCCCATGGCGCAAAATGGCCGCGCCGATGAAGCCTTAACCGCTGCCTTCACCTCATCCTTCGTCGGTGCTTTCTTTGCAGTTCTCCTCATCACCTTCCTCGCCCCAGTCGTCGCCAAATTCGCGCTTAAGTTCGGCCCCGCCGAGTTCTTCGCCGTCTTTTTCTTAACCTTCGCGAGCTTTGTCGGCATGGGCAAAGGCTCTCCGTTCAAAGTTTTGGCTGCCATGACTTTGGGCTTCGTTCTCGGTGCCGTCGGCCTCGACAAAGTTACCGGTTCTCTGCGCATGACCTTTGGCCACACTGAACTCCTAAGCGGCTTCGACTTCCTCGTTGCCGTCATCGGTTTATTCGGCATCGGCGAAATCCTGTCATCGATGGAAGGCGGCCTTAAGTTCGGAGGCGCCAAAGCCACGATACGCCTCGATGCTGTATTCACAACGTGGAAAAAGTTGCTCAAATACTGGGCCACATCACTCCGCTCCTGCCTCATCGGCTGCTGGATGGGGATAACCCCAGGTGGCGCAACACCAGCATCGTTTATGAGTTACGGGCTCGCGAAGAAATTCTCCCCCAACGGCGATAACTTCGGCAAAGGCGAAATCGAAGGCGTGATCGCGCCTGAAACCGCAGCTCACGCAGCCGGCACCGCGGCCCTCTTGCCGATGCTCACGCTCGGCATCCCAGGATCGCCAACAGCCGCCGTTCTGCTCGGCGGCCTAATGATCTGGGGCCTTCAACCCGGCCCTATGTTGTTCGTTGAACAAAAGGACTTCGTCTGGGGTCTCATCGCCTCCATGTATTTGGGCAACGTCGTTGGCTTGATCGTCGTCCTAACCTGTGTACCGCTCTTCGCAGCCATCCTCCGCGTCCCATTCTCAATCATCGGACCAGTCATCCTCGTGGTCTGCGCCATCGGCGCTTACACCATCCACAACTCGATGTTTGACGTCTGGCTGATGTTGGTCTTCGGACTCTTTGGCTATCTATTCCAGAAGCTTGGCTACCCTCTCCCACCCTTAGTGCTTGCCATCGTTCTCGGCGACAAGGCAGAAGAAGCGTTCCGTCAAGCCATGCTCGGCAGCCAAGGCAGCATGACAATCTTTTGGTCCAATCCCCTCGTCGCAACCATCATGACGCTCGGCATGATCTTGCTTTTTTGGCCCATCATTTCAGCCCTCAAGGAAAGGGTGTTTAGCGCCCCCCCAACAGCCAAGACCTAATCGGCCTTCCGACCGCCGCAGACATGTGCTCAAAATCGCTCGTAAAATGCAGCGTATGATATCAGACCTGGACCACGTAGCCGCTGCACAACCAACACATGAGGGAGCCAAACAACATGACGCGCATCACAATTCACCGCATTTGGAAAATGTTCATCGCCGCAGCAGTCGCAGCCAGCACCGCAACGGCGGCATCGGCGTGGGAACCGACTAAGCCAGTTCAGTTCATCGTACCCGCCGGCACCGGCGGTGGCGCCGACCAAATGGCTCGCTTCCTTCAAGGCGTGATCGCAAAGAACAATCTGATGAAACAGCCGTTGGTGGTAGTCAACAAAGGCGGTGGCGCAGGTGCTGAAGGCTTCTTGGAAGTTAAAGGAGCCAAAGGCGATGCTCATTCTCTCGTCATCACCTTGTCCAACCTTTTCACCACCCCGCTCGCAACCGGCATACCCGTATCATACAAGGACATGACCCCGGTCGCCATGCTGGCGCTCGACCAATTCGTCCTCTGGGTCAACACCGAAAGCGAATACAAAACCGCAGCCGACTTCGTCAAAGCCGTAAAGACTGGCGAAAACCGCAAGTTCAAGATGGGCGGCACTGGCTCCAAACAAGAAGATCAAATCATCACCGTCGCCATCGAACGCGCGACCACACCAAACAAAATGACCTACGTGCCCTATCAAGGCGGCGGCGCCGTTGCCGTCCAACTCGTTGGCAAGCACGTCGACAGCACGGTCAACAATCCGATCGAAGCCGTCTCGCATTGGAAAGCCGGTAAAGTTCGCGCGCTCTGCATCTTCGATAAAGCACGAAGCATTTACAAAACCAAGATCACCGCTGACCAAGCCTGGAGCGACATCCCAACTTGCAAGGAATCTGGTCTCGACGTTGAATACCAGATGCTGCGCGGCATCTTCATGGCCCCTGGCGTAACACCTGATCAAACAGCGTTTTACGTCGATCTATTCAAAAAAGTTGCCGCCACGCCCGAGTGGAAGCAGTTTATGGAAGACGGTGCTTTCAATCAAACCATGATGACCGGTGACGACTTCGTTAAATGGGTCGATGCCGCCAACAAAACGCACTACGACCTGATGAAAGAAGCGAACTTCCTTGCCGCCGGAAAGTAATGCCGAGAATAGGCGGCATCGTGCATAGCGGTGCCGCCTACAAACGCAAACGCAAACGCATAGACCGGGATAACGATGATGAGCGGACACACAGAAGAAGACGATGGCCCATCACTTGTAACCAATGGAACAATGGAAATTGTTCTGGCAGCGGTCTTAATGCTGATTGGCGCGATAGCAATCTATGACAGCGTCAACATCGGCTTCGGCTGGCGCGACGATGGACCCGCACCAGGCTTCTTCCCGTTCTGGGTCGGCCTGACACTTGTTGGTAGCAGTTTGATCAACTTGTTCCAGGGCATTCGCAAATCCAGCGCACGCGAGACGTTCGTCACCAAACCGCAGTTCGGTCGCGTTCTTGCAGTCTTAATCCCATCCATTCTTTACGTCGCCGCCATTGGCGGACTAAACCTCGGGCCCATACAAATCCCCGGCCTCGGCATTTATCTGGCGTCCGCAATATTCATTGCACTTTTCATGATCTTCATCGGCAAAGAAAGCGTGATCAAAGCCATTCTCGTCGGTTGTTTTGTCCCGCTCGTCACTTTCTTCATGTTTGAAAAATGGTTTCTTGTCCCCCTCCCCAAGGGACCGATCGAAGCAGCACTCGGCCTTGCATAATTCAGCTAGCATCACTTGAAGGCAAAAAAGGCGGTCAGTTGACCGCCTTTTTAATTTGTCCTGAAAACTCAACAGCCAAATTATTCAATGTGCGTGCTTGCGTCGAAGCAGTGCGCCCATACCGACCACAAACACTGCTCCAAGTGCCGCTGCAATGTGCTTGATATTCGCCGTAACTTCAATTTTTCCAGGCTCTTTGGGATTTGCAGCTGCGAGCCAATCCGGGACACTACTCTTGATCAGACCCAACACGCCCGGATCACTGACAATTAACTCGCCTGCAATCCAACCCAACAATGCAGCTCCTGCCCAAACCAGAACCGGCATCTTAGTCAACAGCCACATCACAAGTGTGGCTCCAAAAATGATAAGCGGCATCGACGTCGCCAGACCAATAAGGATCAACGACCAGTTGCCCTTCGCCGCAGCAGCAATCGCCACCACGTTATCAAGGCTCATCACCAAATCGGCGATGGCAATCGTCTGTACCGCCCCCCAGATATTGCTCGACTCTTTAACGTCCTTTTCCTCGCCATCCTCGACCAGCAACTGAATGGCGATCCAGAACAATAGCAAACTACCGATCAGCATCAGCCATGGGTACGCAAGCAATTGCGTCGCAACAACTGTAAAGGCAATGCGCATGGCAATAGCCACGAGCGCACCAAGTAAAATGCCCCACTTACGCTGATGCGCAGGCAGACCGCGGCACGCCAACGCGATGACAACCGCATTGTCGCCTGACAGAATGAGGTTGATAAGCATGATTTGACCAAGGGCTGGCCAAAATTCGGCAGCAGGTATGCCCCCCATCAAATCGAACATCTGCGCAAATGCTGCGAACATAGATCCCCCGAAGTCTTCAATTGATATTTAGTCGTAACCCCAAGCGTCGTCCGCTATCAAAGCTCAGCCCTCGTGGCAAACGAATCTTGACGCCATCGCGGCAGATGAAAAAAGGGCTTCGCACTGCACAATGGAATCTGTCGCCCTGGTCGGCGTCAAAGTCTCGACACAACACACAAGATGGCATATGGTATACCAACCAAAATCGCCAATGTTTCAGGGCCCGGGCCAGCCGAACACCCAACAGCGCGACAGCGGCAATCAACGACCAAAACCATGACCGGAGCTAAGCCGGCGCCTTTGGAGGAACACTGTGGCATCCACACCAAGCGCCGCCGGTCCACGCGCAGCTGCCTCTCAAAAACGCGTCCACCCCGGCGCCGGGCGCCGTAATGCGCCGCTGTTCCCAAAAGGTCGGGTCCTTCATAACAGCGAACTCGATGCAACGCGCGCAATCATCGGTGCAGGCCCTTATGGGCGGCCACTCCTCATTGAATATTTGCATAAAATCCAAGACGCCGAGCATTGCTTAACCGCAGCCAACCTCCACGCACTCGCCGAATTGTTGCGCGTGCCCATGGCTGAAGTGTACGAAGTTGCAAGCTTCTATGCTCACTTTGACATCGTCGCAGACGGTCAACCAAAACCCGCACCAATCACCATTCGCGTCTGCGATAGCCTATCGTGCATGCTCGCAGGCTCAGACGCCTTGCGCCTTGCACTTGAACAGCAAGCGATGCAAGACGTCCGCATCGTGCGCGCGCCCTGCATTGGCTCATGCCACACAGCCCCCGCCGTAGAAGTCGGCCACTGTCATGTCGATAATGCCACATTAGAAAAAATCACAACCATTGTGGCAAAATCCGACACGCACGCGCATATCCCAGCCTATACCGACCTTGCCGCCTATCAGAAATCTGGCGGTTACGCAGTTCTCGCAGCCTGCAAATCCGGCGCACGCAAAGTGGACGATATCATTGCAGATTTAACCGACGGCGGATTGCGCGGCCTCGGCGGCGCAGGCTTCCCCACCGGTCGCAAGTGGTCACTCGTCCGCGCCGAAAAAGGCCCCCGCCTCATGGCCGTCAACGGCGACGAAGGCGAACCTGGTACATTTAAGGACCGCCAATTTCTCGAGCAAAACCCGCATCAGTTCTTGGAAGGTATGCTTATCGCAGCGTGGGCCATCGAAGCCACAGACGTATACATCTACATGCGCGACGAATATCCGGCCGTTCTTGAAATTCTCGCCCGCGAAATCCCAAAACTCGACACAGCCGGACTTTCTAAACATATCAATATCCATGTTCGCCGCGGCGCCGGCGCTTACATTTGCGGTGAAGAAAGCGCGATGATCGAAAGCATCGAAGGCAAGCGCGGCCTTCCCAGGCATCGCCCACCCTACGTCGCCCAACTCGGCCTCTTCAACCGTCCAACGCTCGTCAACAACATCGAGACGCTCTACTGGATTCCAGAAATCATCGCCAAAGGCGCAACTTGGTTTGCGCAGCAGGGTAAAAACGGCGCCAAGGGCCTCCGCTCCTACTCAGTCTCCGGTCGTGTCAAAAAGCCGGGTGTCGTGCTGACCGCCGCAGGAACGACGGCGCGGGAATTGATTGAACTTTGTGGCGGCATGCTCGATGGGCACGACCTCAAAGGTTATCTCCCCGGCGGCGCGTCGGGCGGCATCCTACCTGCCCACATGATCGACATTCCACTCGATTTCGGACAACTCGAAAAATACGGTTCATTTGTCGGTTCCCACGCCGTCGTCATTCTTTCCAACCACGACGATATGAAAGCCGTGGCCCTTAATCTGATGCGGTTCTTCGAAGACGAGAGTTGTGGCCAGTGCACTCCCTGCCGCAACGGCACTGAAAAAGCAGTCAATTTGATGTCTGGCAAAGACTGGAATCTCGACGTTCTCGCCGACATTGCGCAAGTAATGTCCGACGCCTCCATTTGTGGCCTCGGGCAGGCCGCGTCGAACCCGCTAAAATCAGTCGTAAAGTATTTCCCCGAAGATCTTCGATAATGCCGTCGATACTCGACAGACGAAGCAGATGATGACGGCCAGCCGCTCAGGCAATGTTTGGAAACGCCATGACTTTGGAAACGCCATGACCAAGATCACATTTGAACTTGACGGCAAACAGGTCGACGCCTCCGCGGACGAGACCATTTGGCAAGTGGCCCAACGCCACGGCACCACGATCCCGCACCTCTGCTATCACCCAGCGCCCGGTTACCGTGCCGACGGCAACTGCCGCGCGTGCATGGTCGAAGTTGAGGGTGAACGCGTTTTGGCGGCCTCCTGCCAACGCAGGCCAACGCCGGGCATGAAAGTAAAATCCGCATCTGAACGTGCAAAAAAATCGCGCGAGATGGTCTTCGAACTACTGCTCGCCGATCAGCCCGCGCGCGAAAGCAGCCACGATCCCGCGTCAAAATTCTGGAATTGGGTCGACGCCATGGGCATCGAACCCACATCGCGCCTTCCCAGGGCCGAGAGGGCCAAGCCCGACACGTCCCATGTCGCCATCTCGGTCAATCTCGACGCCTGCATCAATTGCGGTCTCTGCGTGCGCGCCTGTCGTGAGGTGCAAGCCAACGACGTCATCGGTATGGCCTATCGCGGCCACGGCTCCAAAGTCATCTTCGATTTCGACAAAGATATGGGCAATTCCACCTGCGTTGCTTGCGGCGAGTGCGTCCAGGTCTGCCCGACCGGCGCCCTAATGGAATCATCTCTGCTCGACAAAACAACGCAAAAACGGGTCGCTTTCGAAACCAAAAGCATCGACACTCTGTGCCCGTACTGTGGCGTGGGCTGCCAAACCAAAGTACACGTCGCCGACGACAAGATCATCTCCATCGACGGCCGTGACGGCCCCGCCAACAACAACCGCCTCTGCGTTAAAGGCCGCTTCGGCTTTGACTACATCCATCACCCCGACCGCTTGACCAAACCATTGATCCGTCGTGACGGCGTCGCCAAAAACGCCAACATGGATTTGCGCTCCGGCGACTGGAGTAAAGTCTTCCGCGAAGCAACCTGGGAAGAAGCACTCGCCAAAGCTGCATCAGGCCTTAAATCAATTCACACTCGCGACGGCGGCAAAGCGCTGGCTGGTTTCGGCTCGGCGAAATGCTCAAACGAGGAAGCGTATCTCTTTCAAAAGCTCATTCGCCAAGGCTTCGACACCAACAACGTCGACCATTGCACGCGTCTCTGCCATGCCTCGTCCGTCGCAGCACTCATGGAAGGCTTGAGTTCTGCCGCAGTCACCGCACCTTTCACTGCCGCCAAGGACAGCGATTGCATCATAGTCATCGGCGCACGCCCCGCTGAAAACCACCCTGTCGCCGCCACATACTTGAAGAACGCGGCAAAGCGCGGCGCGAAGCTTATCGTCATGGACCCACGCGGCCAAAACCAAGGCATCGCACGCTACGCCAGCCACGTCCTGCAATTCAAACCCGGTCGCGACGTGGCACTCCTCAACGCGATGCTGCACACGATCATCGAAGAAGGTATGACCGATGTACAATACATCCAAGGCATGACC
>JABFRJ010000037.1 GCA_013141255.1 Hyphomicrobiaceae bacterium | reverse complement strand
TCTGGGGCGCGCCAGCAGGCCTCGCCTCTGTCGTCCTGCAAATGCAGGCGATCATCACCGTTGCGCTAGCGCTCGTACTCTTTGCAGAGCGCCCGACAAAGGCTGAAATCGCGGGCCTCTCGGTTGCCGCCATCGGGCTCGCGGTGATCTTCTCAGGCCTTGCAGGCGGACCTGGTGTTTGGGCCATGGCACTCGTCTTCACTGCAGCAACTGCCTGGTCATTCGCCAATATCGTCAACAAAAGTGCACCCAAATCAAATCCCATCGGCTTTGTTGTCTGGACCAGTGCCATCGCGGCGGCCCTGATGCTTCCAATCATTTTGGTTGTCGATGGTGTGCCGTCCATCACCGCGACAATGGCCAATATGAGCCTCTGGGGTTGGGGCGCAGTCCTCTATCTCGCATATCCCGTCAGTCTATTCTCGGGAGCCATCTGGAGCCGTTTGATTACGTGCTACCCAGCGGCAACCGTCACACCGTTCGCCTTGCTAACGCCCGCCGTCGGCTTGCTATCGAGCGCCATCGTCTTCGGCGAACGGCTCTCGGGCACAATACTATTCGGCACCGCCGCAATTTGCATCGGCCTAGCCATCATCACTCTGACGCCGCGCCGCCAACCCGCGCACAATCAGCCAACGTCCTTGGAGATAACATCATGACTTCGACCCCGCTTTCGATGCCGCTCGACCAGTCGTGGCAGGAAATCCGCGACGGCGTGCGCGATGTCTGCGCCGGTTTCGGTAACGACTACTGGGTCAAGCTTGACCACGACAGCGCCTATCCGCAAGCCTTCGTTCAAGCGCTCACTGATGCTGGATATTTAAGCGCACTGATCCCGGAAGAATACGGTGGTTCTGGCTTACCTATTTCCGCAGCATGCGCCATCCTCGAAACGATCCACGACACCGGCTGCAACGCCGCCGCCTGTCATGCCCAGATGTACACCATGGGCACAGTGCTGAAGCATGGCAACGCCGAGCAAAAGCAAAAATATCTCCCCGGCATCGCCTCGGGCAAGTTGCGCCTTCAAGCCTTTGGTGTAACTGAACCGACGACCGGCAGCGATACCACGCAGCTCAAAACCCGCGCCGAAAAGAAGGGCAACGACCGTTACGTCATCAACGGGCAAAAGGTCTGGACCTCGCGTGCCCTCCAGTCCGACCTGATGCTGCTGCTCGCCCGCACCACGCCCGCAAACGACGTTAAACGTCGTTCTGACGGCCTCTCGGTTTTTCTTGTGGATCTCGCCGCCGCCAAGGGCAAATCGGTCCACATCAAACCGATTGACGCCATGCTCAACCACAACTCCTGTGAAGTCTTCATCGATAACCTGGAAGTGTCATCCGATACGCTGATCGGCGAGGAGGGGCGCGGCTTCAAATACATCGTCGACAGCATGAACGCCGAGCGTATTTTGATCGCCTCGGAATGCTTGGGCGATGCTAAATACTTCATCCGCCGTGCGTCTGAATACGCCAACGAGCGTGTCGTTTTCGGCCGCCCTATCGGTCAGAACCAAGGCATCCAGTTCCCCATCGCCAAGTCCTACGCCGATCTCGTCGCCGCGGAACTTTTGGTGCATAAGGCAGCGACCCTATTCGAAGCCGGACGCGACTGCGGCCCCGAAGCCAACATGGGCAAGATGCTGGCCGCCGACGCATCTTGGAAAGCTGCGGAAGCCTGCCTGCAGACTTTCGGTGGCTTTGGCTATGCGCGCGAATACGGCATTGAACGCAAATGGCGCGAAACCCGTCTCTACCAAACGGCGCCCATCTCAACCAATATGGTATTAGCTTACGTCGCCCAACACGTCCTCGGCCTGCCAAGGAGTTATTGAAGAACACTCGAATTACTAACAAATCCTCACTAAGTTGCATCGCATTTGCAAGGCTTTTGAATCAACTTAACAGACCCTTACTGAGCCTAACTTCAGCCTCTTGTGAGACTGTGATCCTTGCGATGTTGCGAGGTCTGCCGGTCTTCGGGAAGTACGGCACACCTCAGTGGCCAACAACGCGGTTCACGTCGGCAATGGCTAGGCGCGAGCAACGTGGGAGCCACGCGTGTGAGGCAGTTATGAAACGGTTCAGCAACAAATTTTTAGCCATCAATATCGTCGGCGGCGTCATCATGGTGAGCGCAGCCGTAACGATGGTGAAACAAGTATTCGCACGCCCCCACGTCGAAGTGTGCACCGAGCGCTACGGTCGCATCCTGGCGATGCGGCTCGACAAGAGCGGTCGTCCCATGGAGCCTGCAGAATTTCAAGCAGCGACCAACGGCCTAGATCGCGGGGTGCTAGAAAATCTCAAGATCAATACTTTGCCACGAGGTCCTGCGGCCTACGCCATGGCAATCAACGTAGCCAATGCCAACGCCACCGAACTCATCCCAAATGGCGAAGCCGTCGCCGACGGCGTAACCTTCCCCTGGACGCCACGCGCCAATGACAAGGGCGCAACAACGGCGTGCCTCACCTATCACGTCATGCTCCCCGCCGAGTACGACTTCCAAGCTGGTAGCACATTACCAGGCATCTTTGGAGTTACCGACGGCGGCAGTTTGAGCGACATCAACCGCGTCGAGACCAACATCCTCTTGAGCGCGCAAGGCGTCGCAACCCTGCGGCTTTATGCCAAGACGGCGACAGGCCAGTCCGATACTGCCGTTACGCTTTATGATCGCCAGTTTCCCGTTGGCCGTTGGGTCAAGGTCGAGCAGGAAGTGATCATGAACACACCCGGCAAAGCCGACGGCGCCGTCCGCCTCTGGTTTGATGACAAACTAGAAGTTGAGGTCAAAGCCGCCAATCTGCGTGAGCAAAACGATCTCGTCGTCGCAGGCGTTGTCGGCAGCATCAGTCGCGGCCGGGCACGTGGCAAGGAACAGCCCGACAACAAACCGACTGTCATCCAAGTCACACCCTTTGAGCTACGCGTGAAGTAACTGGCAATCGGCCCTAAGCACGAAGCAGACGCACGCGAACGCGGGACTACCACGAGGCCCGCGTTTGCAGTTTGAAGTGAACCGAAGGCGCAAGACGATATTGACGCTCTCTGTTCCTTGACGCCCTCTTTTCCTTGACGCCTGCAATCCCCCGCGCTAGGCATCCCTCATGTGCGTCCGTCGTCGCACATCAGTACTAACGACTGGGCAAATCCCCGCCATTAGCCTGCTTTCCCTGAGACGGAACATTAGACGAGACGTGGCACGGAGCGTGGCGCAGCCTGGTAGCGCATTTGCCTGGGGGGCAAAGGGTCGCAGGTTCAAATCCTGTCGCTCCGACCATTCACTCACTAAAAGTAGCCCATTTTCAAAACAGTCAATGTTTTGTCCGGAATGTGCCCATGTCGCATGGCCACGCGGCAGGCGCTAAGGTCGCCGCAAATCGTCAACAATACGCCCGTCTTCGAGCGTGATGATCCGGTCCGCCAGTTCCAAGATGCGGTTATCGTGTGTGACCATGACGGTCGTCGTGCCACGCTCCCGACCCAGTTGCTTCAGCATATGCACAACCACCGCGCCGGTATCTTTGTCGAGCGCCGCCGTGGGCTCATCCGCAAACACAATGTCAGGATTTCCAACCAGCGCACGCGCCACAGCGACCCGCTGCTTCTGACCGCCGGAGAGTTTGGCCGGTAGATAATCGAGCCGCTCCTGAAGACCAAGGGCACTCAAAAGATGCGCAGCCGCATCCTGCCAGTGCGCCATAGCACGCTCGCCATGCACCTCAAGCCCCATCCGCACGTTCTGCATCGCAGTCAAACTGTCGTGCAGATTGTGGGCCTGAAAAATGAAACCCAGATGCCGCCGCTTCTCAACCAACGTCGGCTCACTGGCACCGTGGAGTTCAGACCCAAGCAGCATCACACTGCCCTGCTCGACGCGGCGCAAGCAGCCCATCAATGTCAGAAGTGTCGTTTTGCCGGAGCCCGACGCGCCCATTAGGACGGTCAACTTCCCCGCGTCGACGGCGAAATCAAGATCAAATAGAACCTGCTTCCGTGCCTCATCCTCACCGAACCAATGTCCGAGATCGCGCACAACAATTGGATAGGAGGCGGTCGACGTTGCAAGGCTGTTATCAGCGGTATCAATCATTGCCCGACCTCAAAACAAATCAGCCGGATTGGCACGTGCAAGCTTACGCGTTGCCACCGCGCCAGAGATCATGCACATCGCCATCGTTCCAATCAGTACCGAAATCGCCCGAACGAGCGTCATATTCAGTGGTAAACCCGTGACACTTGACACCAGCGCATAGAGCAGCATGGCCACGATCACGCCAGGGATAAAGCCGAACACCGCCAAGATCAGCGCTTCCTCAAAGACAATGCCGAGGAAGAACGACTGCGGGTAGCCGATCGCTTTGAACGTCGCATACTCGCGGATGTGATCCGCGACATCCGTCGAGAGCACCTGATAGACAATGATGCAACCAACTAGAATGCCAATAGCCACACCGAACCCAAACACAATGCCTACAGGGCGTTGCGTGGTCTGATAGGCCGTATCTTTGGTAATGGCCTCATCAATCGTGCGAGCAGCGGTATCATAACCAGGCAGCCGTTGCCGAAGCTCCATCGCGACAGCATCACGCGATACGCCCGCATCGAGCCGCAGCAAGATATGGTTAGGTGCCCCCGCGGCCCGTTGCGGAAACAAATTCAGAAACGTCTGATCCGAGACAATCAAATAGCCATCGGTGGTCATACCACCACCAATTGAAAACAATTTCTCAACCGTGAGGGTTCGCCCCTTGGCTTCAAATGTGATCGGTTGCCCAGCATCAATGCGCTGAAACACGGCTTTGGGGACATTGCGCGTCCTGCGATCCAACAGCGCCATATCGGGGAGTTTCAACACATCAAGCTGGGCATTTATTTCAGGCGTCGCAAACGTCACCCGCGCCGGATCAATCCCGAAGGTATCAAGCGTACGAACGGTGCCGTCCGGCTGCTTCCAGTCAATTTTGCCGTAGTAAAGCGGACTCGCACTTTTGACGCCCGATACCGCCAGCGCTTCATACATGCGTTGGCGCGGGACAGGACCACCATCGGCGAGCGTATTCATATCTGACGCCGACAGTATCAAATCGGCGCTCATCTGATGGTAAGGAAACTTGATGCTATCGACGAGCCCGCCCATGAACCCAAGCTGCATCAAAATAAGTATATCAGCAAATGCCACGCCAGCCAGAGCCGCGCCAAATCGCATTTTATTATGCACGAGCTGCAGCCAACCAATTGGCAACCGCCCAGTCAACTTCTCAAAAAAGGCCTCAAGCCGACGCATCATGGGCGATCCTTGATCGTGATGCGCGCCGTGACTTGCAGGTTAGTAAACCGCTTCGCCAGTGCCGCCGACTCGGGATCAAGTGTAACATCAACTTTCACCACGCGCGCGTCGGTACTGGCGGCGGGAGATGGATCAATCGACGTTTGCCGTGCCACTTCAAGTCCAATACGCGATACGGTCCCCTTCAGCGGTTTTGACAGCGCCTCCGCTGTAACATCGACTGCGTCTCCAATTCCAACGCTTCCGATCTGGGTTTGATAAATCTCCACTTCGGCAGTCATGTGATCAATGTCACCGAGATTGAGAATGCCTTTGGTTCCAGGCTTTTCGCCCGCCCGCACATGAACCGTTAACACAGTGCCGGAGCGCGGCGCACGCACGTAGGCCTTCTCAAGTTCACGCTCAATGCGGGTAAGGTCCGCCTTGGTAGAATCAAGCGTCCGCGCCGCCACGACCACGTCAGGTTGTTGCTCCGGATCAATGGTGTCGAAGCGAGACAGCGTTGCCTTTGTGCGTTCGACTTCCCGGTTTGCCTCATCCCGCGTCGCTCGTTTTTGGTCGACCGAGACCGACGTCGAAACACCGCGCTTGAACAGTGCATCCACCCGCTCGAACTCGCGTTCGGCGTTGGCAACTGTAACTTTGGCGCGGTCCCATGCCGCACGTGCTTCATCACGACTGGCACGCACAGCGGCGCGCGTTTGAACCAGTGCCGCCTCACGTGCGTTGACGCTGGCGCGCGCAGACAAGACAGCCGCTTTCAACGTTGGCTCATTGTCGAGCGTGGCGATCATTGCATCCTTCTCAATGAGATCGCCTTCTTTGACGGACATCGTCGCGATACGCGCGTCGCCTGATCCGAACGGTGGCGCGACCGTGACGATGTCACCGAGTGGTACGAGTTTGCCCAGACCCACAACATGCCGCGCGCCAGACGCTTTCGCAGCTACGTCAGATTGGCTTGGCGATGGGCGTGCAGGCACAGCGATTGGCGTGCTGGTGCCGCCACCGGGTTGAAGTTTCAGCAGCGCAAATAGTTTTTGCAAGCCCGGCGGCTGGAAGTAGAGCCCGATAAATCCTCCGAGCATGACCAGTCCCATGATCAAAGGCACGAAGCGTGCGACGCGCAACGCCGACCAAATCGACCATCCGTTGGGATCGCGCGAACCAGCCATACCACTCCGATCAACCACCTGTTTCGGTAACACAACGTCTCGGGCGTCACGCGGCGCTTGTGGTCGTTCGTTCCCGGTTGGGGGCTGGCTCATAAGCTTGTCCTTCGGCTCACGTCGAGAAACAATGTCCACGAGAACATTGAGCCCAGAGCGATGCACGTTCAAGCTAGGCCATCAAGCGACGGCAGGGACGCAGGCAAGCCGTCGTTGACGCAGCGCAATTCAGAACGTCGGAGAAGTAGGGAAAATGGTGCCCGGGACTGGAATTGAACCAGTGACACTGCAATTTTCAATCGCATGCTCTACCAACTGAGCTACCCGGGCTGCCGCTGAACGCGCGGGTCAAACACCCAACACCCAGCCTGCGAACAGCGCCCTTATAGGTGGCATGGCGCCCGCTGTCCAGAACTGCCGGGGCGGCCACAAACATTATCTGCGAATAACAGTCAACGTCCTGGCGGCGTCAATGAAATGCCATAACCTACAGAAACGGTTGCGAAATTGCATCGACCTCGCTAGTGGCGATGGCCGAACGCTACCGTTAGCCCGATCAAATCGGCTTTTACGGCATCGTCGCGCACCGAACACTTAACGCTGCGAATTGTCGCAGCTATGGTCAAGATGCAGCCACGTGCTGCCTCAAGGGACAACAAAGCGCCTGTGCGGATTTGCGCATCCATACTCCCCATTCGTCTGAGGCCACATTTCTTGACACCACTATAGGTCATGCCTATGGTCCGCGCCGTTGAACACCCCGCTGTTTGGGCCTTTTCCATCCTCGGTTAGGGCGCTTCCTGATGTCGAATGACAGCAAAAAAGGTGATCGAGAGTTGGGCGAAATGTCGCCTGAGGATCGAGAAGCCATAAGGAAGCGTGCGGCTGAGCTTGGTCATAAGCTCGAAACAGCGAAACACCGGCACGAACGGCCGCGTGCATCTTCAAACCAGGGCAATGCCATGGCCAAGGGGATGCGCGCAGCCACCGAATTGATAGGTGGAGTCGTTGCAGGCGCGGGACTTGGTTGGGTTCTGGATAAATGGCTCGGCACCACGCCGGGTCTGTTTATTTTGGGCTTTCTGCTCGGTTCAGCCGCCGGAATGTTGAACATTATTCGAATGGCTCAGCGTGAAAAGACGCCGCCAGCACCCTCGGTCAGAGATGACCAGGATGACGACAAATAGGGGCCCTTCCCGGGGAGAACGACGTGGCAGCAGGCGGTGGTGGGCATAGCCCCATCGAGCAATTCCAGCTGAAAGTAATTCAGCCGTTGAAATTGTTCGGTTACGATGCGTCGATTACGAACTCGACCCTTTTCATGATGTTGGCCGTCGGCCTCATCTGCGGTTTTCTATTTTTAGCAACGCGTGGCGCGGGACGTGTTCCCGGTCGTTTGCAATCGCTGGCCGAGACCATGTACGAGTTCGTCGCCACAACGGTGCGCGATAATCTCGACGACGGCAAAGACGGCCAGAAGTTCTTGCCATTCGTGTTCTCGCTCTTCGCCTTCGTGCTCGTCGCCAACTTCCTTGGCATGATCCCGGGCTTCTTCACCGTCACCAGCCACATCGTCATCACCGCAGCTCTTGCGCTGCTCGTGATCTCGGTTGTGATTGTCGCTGGGTTCGCTCGTCATGGCGTCGGCTTCTTGAAGCTGTTCGCGCCCTCAGGCGTTCCGCCGCTGATGTACCTAATTCTCGTGCCGATTGAGATCATCTCGTTTCTCTCGCGTCCGATCTCGCTGTCTGTTCGTTTATTCGCGAACATGCTTGCCGGCCACATAGCCTTGAAAATTTTCGCGGGCTTCGTCGGGGCGTTACTCGGCGCAGCCGGCATTTTCAAACTCATGGCCCCATTGCCTCTCGCCCTCACCACGGCTTTGACCGCGCTCGAATTCCTCGTCGCGTTCCTCCAAGCCTACGTGTTTGCGGTGCTCACCTGCGTCTACTTAAGTGATGCAGTCCACGGTGCGCACTGAAACTATTAGATCCTAACCAAACCCAAAGGAGTTCATCATGGATCCCGCAGTCGGCAAATATATCGGTGCTGGTCTCGCATGCCTCGGCATGGCAGGCGCAGGCATCGGCCTCGGCAACTTGTTCGGTCAGTTCCTCGCGGGCGCTCTGCGCAATCCGTCAGCTGCTGACGGCCAGCGCGGCACGTTGCTGCTCGGCTTCGCCTTGACCGAAGCACTGGGCATCTTCTCGCTGCTCGTCGCACTTCTTCTGCTGTTCGTTGTCTAATCAAACGAACGCATGAGCCTTTGGGATCATGAAGCGTGCCGGTGTCAAACCGGCCGCTTCTGGTTTCCGCAGTAGCTTGTAAGCCTTGACATATCACGACGTACGACAACGACCGTCTCATTGCTGAGCGTGCAGTTTTTTTGCCCTCGCCTAAGAGCGGACAACGATTTTCCTCAAGACCTGGGCATCGATCGCGATGGCGTCTCCGAAAACCAACCCGCAGGCCAACACAACCACCGGTGTGCCCGCGAAGTCAGAAGCGGCCTTCCCGCCCTTCGATACCAGCACCTTCAGCGCCCAGCTCATCTGGCTCGCGCTGATCTTCGGCTTCCTCTATTACATGCTCGCGCGGCACCTTTTGCCCCGAATCCGCGAAGTGATCGAGGAACGCGAAGCCACCATCAAACGCGATTTGCAGGAAGCAGAGCGTCTCAAAGGTGAGACTGACGCAGCC
>JABFRJ010000262.1 GCA_013141255.1 Hyphomicrobiaceae bacterium | reverse complement strand
GTGAAACCCTGACGACTTTCGGAAGCCGTTGAAAATTTCAACGTTCCATTGGAGCCGCTCAGGCTTTCGACAATGTCTTCAAGTTGACCAAGGGGGACGGGCTCTGCTTGACCGCCAACGCTTGCGATCATTTCGGACAAGAGACGCACTTGTTCGAGAGGGGCGAGGCGCTCAAACCAGGCGTGTGTGACGGTGAAGAAGCCTAGATCGTGGGCGGTGATCGCGCCTGCGGCGTCGGCGATTTTGTTTTCGATGGCGCTGTCGAGGTAGCGCACGAACTGGTCGGCGCGGCGCGCAGTGCGAGCGAGATTTTCGCGGGTGATGCCGAGGCTATCGAATTCGGATTGTAGATCGCGCACGCGGACGCGCTCAAAGATTTGGTTTTGGTTGCTCGGATCTTCACGCCAGGTTTTGTTCGCGTTGTGCATGAATTGGATCACATCTAACTTTGCGACGTCGAGCAGTGGGCGCAGATGCGTGGCGCCGTTCGGAAGTTTGCGTGCGGGACGCATCCCGGCGAGGCCATCGATGCCGGTGCCGCGCTTCAGGCGCATCCATACGGTTTCGGCTTGATCGTCGCGCGTGTGGGCCGTCAGCAGTGTGTCGCAGCCCTCGCGCGTCATGAACTCTTCGATGAGGCGATAGCGGGCGGCGCGGGCGGCGGATTGAATGCCTGAGGTGGGTTTATCGCCAAGCCACGGCAGCGTGCAGTGGCGGTAGCCGAGCGCAATTGCTTCATGAGCGACGAAGGCGGCTTCGGCGGCGGACTCTTTGCGCAGTCCGTGGTCGACAGTGATGACGATAGCACTCAGTTGTTTGTCTTTGGCCCAGGCGTGGAACAGATGCAGCAGCGCCATCGAGTCGACACCACCTGAGACGGCGAGCGCGATTTTGCTTCCAGGGTTTAGAGACTGGCCGGGGCGCGTAAAAAAATTATTGAGATGGTGGGTAAGTGCGGGCACGGGGACGCTGCAAAAATAGGGACAAAAATAGGGACAGCCACCAATTTGGTGACCGTGTCAGATTATCGAAACCTATGCCCAAAATTGGTGGCTGTCCCTATTTTTACGCACAAGCGAGGCGGCGGCGTTCGCTATCGGCGCGGTTTTTGAGGTGGCCGGGTGCATTCGGGAATTTGGCCGTGAGTTCACCAAACGAGGCGCAGGCGGCGTCTTTCTGGCCTAGACGATCGAGCGACATGGCGAGCTTCAACAAGCTGTCAGGCGCCTTGGCGTTGCGGGCGTAGGTTTGATAGCCCTTCAAGAATGCGGCGGCGGCGGGCTTATACTGGGCGCGCACGAAATACGTTTCGCCGAGCCAATATTGCGCGTTGCCGGCCAACTGATCGGAGGGGTAGCGCTTCAAGAATTCATCGAAACCCGCTTCGGCTGAGCCGTAGTCTTGCGCGAGTAGATAGCCATAAGCAGTTTCGTAAATTTGCTTTGAGGTTGCGTCAGAGGCGATGAGTGGTGCTGCAGCAGACTGTGCTGCCTGTGCACCTGTCGTGGCCGCATTAGCTGTTTGTTGCGGTTGCGGGCGCGAAGAGCCGATGATGCGGCCGATGGGGTCGCTATCGTTGGCAGATTGGGCGTTAGTGGACGGCGGAGGTGCCGTGGGCGGCGCAGTGTACGTTGCACCCGCGACGGCAGTTGCTGCAGACGACGCTTGAGCGCCGCGCTGTTGCGACATTTGACGGATCTGTTGTTGCAGTTGATCGACTTGCGCGGCGAGTGCGCGCACCTGGGTTTCGAGCGCGTCGACGCGGCCCGACTCGATGCCTGCTGCGACACCGCGAGCCGGCGCTGCGTTGCCGCCTGCGCTATTGCCGCCACGTCCCAAACTTTCGAGCGTACCAATGGCGACTTGCATATCGACCATCTGCTGTTCGAGTTGATCAAGGCGCGAGCGGCCAGCGTTTTCTGGCACTTTTTCAGCTGTCGTGCCTGGGGCGGATGCGGGTTGTTTGGGTGTCGCTGCTTTCTTGGGTGTTGACTGGGGCGTAGCCTGGGCGATTTGTTGAGGCGCTGGTTGGCCTGCTTGCTGGGCGGCCGCAGGACGTGGGGCGAGAATTGGTGCGATTGCGACGAGCGCCGCGAGGCTGAGCGCTATGATAGCAATACCGCTGCGCTGTGCCGATACGGCAACGCGTGAAATTTGCTGTTCGCGTTTCATAGTTCCCGCGCCTCGTTCGTCCATTCGGTCGCCGCATTCGTTGACGGCTATCATACACGTTGTAACAGATTCTCGGCTGGCAGATTCGTAAGCGCAATGGCCGCTGCCTCAATAGCTGTGGCATTTTGAAAGCAGTCAACTGGCCAGAAGTCCTTGGGCCAATGAAGTCTGGCGTTCTTAAGTCTGGCGTTCTTAAGGCAGGCGAAACAGCGCGGGCCACTTGGATTGGATTGGGTGTGGCTGAGTTGCTTATATCTCACGGTCTCATCGACGCATTCGGATCAAGAAAAAACCCGGACACCGAGCCCGGGTTTTCAAATAATTGGGTATGGCGGAATTTGCTAGTTGGCAGCTGCGACGCCGCCGCCGCGGTTGTTAAGAACGGTCTGGGCGCGACGGTTTTGCGACCAGCACGAGATGTCGTTGCAGACAGCAACCGGACGCTCTTTGCCATAGGAAATTGTGCGTATACGGGCAGCGGGGATGCCGTTGCGGGCGAGGAAGCTGCGCACAGATTCAGCGCGCTTGGAGCCGAGGCCGATGTTGTATTCGCGCGTGCCGCGCTCGTCGGCGTGGCCTTCGATGGTGACGGTATACTGGCTATACTGCTGCAACCAACGCGCTTGCTTAGTCAGCGTTTGCTGCGCTTCCGGCGTCAGATCAACGGCGTCCGAGGAGAAGTAGACGAGATCGCCGACGTTCTGGCTGAAGTCACGCGCCGATCCTGGCGTTGCTGGGCCGCCCTTGCCGCCCAATCCACCTGCGCCACCAGCGAGGTCTGCATCTGGCTTGGGTGTGTTCGAGCAAGCCGCGATGGCGAGCGCTGCGGTCAACACGGCTACAACGCGCCAGGTTTTAGAAGCAAATCTGGCTTTAACGCCCAATTGGGCGGCTGCTCTGCGCGTTGCGATCAATGTGTCTACCATCTCATCCTCTCAAGTCGACAGTTCAGGAGCACTCGACACTTCGACGCTGCGCACTGACGCTGCGTTGTGATGACGAATGGAAGCAATTCGACATTCGCCGGCCCCTGCCCCACTCCTGCTGCATATCTTGTTCTGCTCGTACTGCTCGTACTGCTCGTACTGCTCGTATTTCCCCTGATTGCCAGCAACCACTCGACCGATGGCAATCTTCGAATTCGTTATATCGGCATCTTTAATAGCGAAGGCATTGTGCGAAATTATGGCCGTTTTTATGTGATAACAGCGGGTGATTAGGCCGCAGTTCCTGATGTTCGGTCGGCCTGATCGATGCTAACGCCACAAAACTGTCGTAGTTCAGCGGGTTAAGTCGTCGGACCGCAAGATCCTAGTTTTGGTCTCTACTCGCATTCTGAGCAATCGACCACCGTGAGCCGCAAATGATCCCCAGGTTTTATGGTCTGGCGAATTTGACAGGGATCGGGGATTGCGGATCGGGATGGTCACAAAAAAATCAAAGGCCGCGATACCGAACGGTAGCGCAGCCCTTGATTTAGCAAATCTCCTTGCGGAGATACGCAGCGTTTAGCGGACCTGTTGGACCGAAACGTCTGCGCCGAGCTTCATTGGCTTGTGCTCAACTTCTTTGCGGCAAGCGCCCATAGCAACTGCGGCGATGACGGTAGCAAGAACGATAGCGGTTTTCATTGTAATCTCTCCTTAAGTTGAACTGTGGCCTCGAGCTTAACGAACGACCTGCTCTTTGACCTGCACGCCGGCGCCAAGCTTCATCGGCTTGTGCTCGACTTCTTTACGGCACGCCCCCAGAGCGGCCGTTGCGATGATTGTCACGAGAACAACTGAGCTTTTGACCTTAGAAGATCCGACAATCATAAGCTCATTCCTTCGCGAGACTCACATCGGCAATCGCCCTTTATGGGTACCTATCTGGTGATATGAGATCAAGGAAAGGACTCGCAACAGGGGCTTTTTCCACCGGTTGCGGTGCTAAATTGCAACGCTGATGTATGCTCCAAGCCACGCCTGCAAGACTCGGTAAAAATTGAGTTAACGTGGGGCCTTAGCCCGACAAAATTTGAGCGTTCCTGAGTGGGCTGTGCCCAACTTTTGCACAGCTCCCTATGGAGCTTTAAAGACGTGGCGTTCAAGCGTCACGAGTGGAGTGGGCTGATTCGCGAGTATGCAGCCCTTTTATCCGTCCGAACTGTGACCCTATAGGTCACTTGCGCAGTGGGGACCAAGCCGGGTCAGAGCCGAAAGCCGGAGTCGGGACCTGACGCTCGTTGTAGCCGGTCAAATCCACTGAAAATAGCTTCGGCCCGCCATTGGCACCCTGACCCTCGCGGAAAAACATCAAAACCCGGCCGTTAGGTGCCCAAGTCGGGCCTTCATTATGATAGCCGCTCGACAAGATGCGTTCGCCCGAGCCATCGGGCTTCATGACGCCGATCAAAAAGCTGCCACCGGCTTGCTTGGTGAAGGCGATATAATCGCCGCGCGGGGACCAAACGGGCGTGGAATAGCGACCATCGCCGCGACTGAGACGTGTTGCAGGACCGCCACTTGCCGGCATGAGGTAAAGTTGTTGGGTGCCTTCGCGGTCGCTTTCGAAGGTGATCTGGCGACCATCGGGGCTGTAGCAGGGCGAGGTGTCGATGCGATCGGTCTGGGTCAAGCGTCGTGGCTGGCGCGAACGGATGTCATATTCGATGAGACTGATCGCACCGCCCTCGTCGGCACTCATTACCAAACGCGAACCATCCGGCGAAAAGCGTGGCGCAAAGGTTTTACCGCCAAACTCGCCAATCACCTGACGCTGTCCGCTGTCGAGGTTCATGGTCATGACGCGGTTTTGATTGCCCTGATATTGCAAGTAGGTGATTTCCTGCGCGACAGGGCTAAAACGCGGCGTCAATGCCAGATCGCGGCCATCTGTTAGCAAGCGGGCGTTAAAGCCGTCTTGATCCATAATAGTTAAGCGTTTCAGGCGTTTTGCCTTGGGGCCGGTTTCGTCGACATAGACGATCTGCGTGTCGAAATAGCCGCGTTCCAGCGTCAATTTTTCATAGGCCCGGTCGGCGACGATATGACCGAGGCGGCGCCAATTTTGAATGGGGGCGGCGATTGATTGGCCATCGATGGCGCGACCTAGGACGACGTCCCAGATGCGATAATCAGCAGCGACGCGGCCATCAGGTAATCGTTTGGTGCGGCCAACGACAAGTGCTTCGGCACCGACTGATTTCCAATCGGCAAAGCGCGGTGTTTGGTTGACGTCTTGGATGCGCTCGATAAAGGCGTTGCGGTCGAGCGGTTTGAACAGGCCGGAGCGGTCGAGATTGGCCGCTACAATGTTCGCGATGTCCGCACCGAACTTCGGATCGTCGCCGCCGAATTCGGGGATGGCGATGGGACGGGGGCGTAAGTTGGCTTCGTTGACGTCCACTTCGAGGGGGCCGCCCTTCGCGACTGTCGCTTGACTGGGACGTTGCTGCGCGAATGCGGGTGATGCAGCCAATGCGAGGCCCGAGACGCCCAAGGCGAGCGCATTACGGCGGGTTAATACGACGGGTGATGTCACGGTGCGCGAGGGGGATGTCATGAGCGGACTTGGCAGGGCCTTTGGCTAGGTAAAGCGGCGTAGGTAAACAATGCGACTAACCATCGTTGGACTTCTAGCACATCCATTAGGCAGGGCATTGCAATGGGACGGTGAAAGGCGCCGTTCTGATTACCGATGCCTTTGAACCTTGGCCAAAATTTGCCTGATTACACGGTTTTTAAGCGCGACCTGCACGCAGACCACGACAATGACCTGACTACACGAACTGTGTATTGTGTGCGCAAAAGTTATTTAATCGAGGTGTCGGTGAAGCATTTACGCATTGATTCGCAGCGGTAGCTGCCTGAAAAATGCATGCTGTCGCCCTTGGCCGGGGAGATGAAGTTGCACACTTCTTCGAGGCCTTCGGGGGTCAACCAACCCTGACGGCGGCCGCGTTGGACGGCGAAGCAATCGGCGGTCTCTTCATCAGGACCACGGAATTGGTGGCCGCATTCATGGCTGAAGATCCAGAGTTTCACCGGAGTTGAAACCTTGTTCATCAACTTGGGATTGAGAATCAGGAAACCTGGATAAGCAGCGCCGTAATCGTCGAGTTGGTTGTCGAGTACAGTCGGGCGCTGACCGCAC
Source organism: Hyphomicrobiaceae bacterium (assembly GCA_013141255.1). Classification (GTDB taxonomy): domain Bacteria; phylum Pseudomonadota; class Alphaproteobacteria; order Rhizobiales; family Hyphomicrobiaceae; genus JABFRJ01. The sequence continues at coordinate 2,888 of JABFRJ010000262.1, read as the reverse complement.
ACGGCCTTGCGCGCATCGAGACGGAGCGCACCCGAGGGTACGATTTGAGCGCCGCCGACGTGCGCGGCGTATTCTTCAGGCGAGGGACCTGAAGTTTGCGCCGACGCGTTTAATAGCGACACTGACGTCAACAGAAGCGCTGACACTAGCAGTGTCGCGACTGCCGTGAGCGCCGTAGCCGATGTTTGTTGCGCAATCGCCATTCGCCGTCCCGTCACGCCTGCTGCCCTTTTCTCACCCCGCGTCCGCAGTCCTCGGAGGCACGGTCTACTGCTCGTTGTACTGCTCAACCTACTGCGTGGTCCGGCCGGTCGTTCGGCGCAATCGACGCTTGAGTCAAAGTAAGACTCTCACATCTACCAACTGGTGTAGGGCACAGACCCTAACAATTTGACGCTGGTTGGACACTGCAGTGTCGATCTTGGAATATCAACACCTCTTCAAGGTTGACGACGGTGTTGGTTATGGTTTCTTGTACACTGTGGCTGTTACACCGTGGCGGTCGAGATCCCAAGGCCGCGAACCTCCTTAGGAATCACAGCAATTCCGATTGTGCTTGCTTAGCTCGGGCGAGCATCATCCTCAATACGTTCCATATCGTCGTCGGACAGGCCAAAATGATGGCCTATTTCGTGAACGAGGACGTGGGTGACAAGATCACCCAAGGTTTCTTCACTTTCGGACCAGTAATCGAGCATGGCGCGGCGATAGAGAAGGACCATATCAGGCCCCTGTGCTGCGTCGCCGACGCTTTTCTTGTCGAGACTGACGCCCTGATAGAGGCCCATTAACTCGAATGGGTCTTCGATGTCCATTTCTTCAAGGACTTCATCGAGGGCGAAATCTTCGACCCGGATGACGACGTCGCCGCACATATGGCGGAACTCGCCGGGGAGGCGATTCCAGGCCTCGGCGGCAAGCACTTCGATGTCGGCGAGCGTGGGCGCGGTTTCGTTGCGCCAGCGTTGTGCGTTGGCCATTGTCGCCCTCCGGTCATTGGTTTCGTTCGGAGGTCACATAAGCATCGTTACGGCGTTAGTCAAAGGTCGGTTTGGGCGTCGAAGGCCGGTTTGGGTGCTTACCGAAACCTCACGCGTCTTTGGTGGCGATGAGGATGAGTTCGGAGAGGACCATGGAGCGTTTGCCGTAAAGGTTGGTCGGCTGCAAAAACGATTGGAGCGCGGGGGAGGCGTTATCAAGCATGGCGGTGAGACGTTCTGTGGTGGGCGCATCGACGCTCATGTTTTTGCACCAGGCTGCGAAGTCCATGGCCTTGGGCTGATGTTCGATGTGGGTGATGGTCATGCCTGCATCGAGAACGACGTCTTGCCATTCGCCGGTTGTGAGGGCGCGACCGTGGCTTGGGTCGCGCAGTTTTTCGAAGGCATTGTAGGCCTTCTCGGCGTCCTCTAGGGCTGCATCGGCGAAGCCCGTGGTTGTCGAAGCATCGGGCGAAATGTTGTCGACGAGGGCGAAGGTGCCACCGGGCTTTAAAACGCGAGTAACTTCGGCGGCGAAGGCTTCGATGTTGGGAAAGTGGTGGGGGGCGATACGGCAGGTCACGAGATCGAAGGTCGCGTCGGCGAAGGGCAATTTCTCAGCGTCGGCGGTTGCCGTCGTCATGTTGGAGAGACCCTTGTCGGCGGCGATCTTCTTGGCTTCGGCCAGCATTTCTGGCGTGATGTCGGAGGCGATCACCGAGGCTACGAGGGGGGCGAAGGCGGCGGCTGTGTGCCCTGCGCCGGTTGCCACGTCGAGGGCTGACCAATTGGCCTTTGGCTGCACCAGTTCTACGAGACGGGACAAGCTCGCGCCCTTGGCGTGCACGCTCGATGTCGCGTAATTGGCAGCATTGGCGCCGAATTGCGCTTGCACGAGTGCCTTGCTCTGATCGGTCATCTGGGATTTCCTAGCACGCACCCTGGCCTGTCCAGTCGGCGCTTGGTTGGCCTTAGCGCTTTTGTAACCCTGGCTCAATTTTTAGTTTGGGCTATGCCCCAGCTTTATTTGGCTGCAAAGGTTCTGTGCGACGGTATGTCCATGTTGAAACTCGATCTTCCAGCAACGGTAAAGCAGTTCGCCCAGCGCGAATTCATAGGTGAGCAGCTGAAATGGGCGCATCGGCCGCCGGCGCGCGCCGCGTTTATTGGGGCATTGGTCATTTGGCTGTTTGCGCTCCCTTGGACGGCATTTGCCTTATTTTGGGAGGCGGGCGTCATGGGCCTGTTGCCTTCGGTGAAAAGCAGTACCGGCTCTGGGCGGATCGGCATGATGCTGTTCGGGTTGCCGTTTGTGTTGATCGGACTGGTCATGATGAGTGCGCCGTTTTGGGCTTGGCGGACGGCCAAGAACTCGGTGTGGGTGCTGACGAATAAGCGCCTCGCAATTGTGACAGCGGGGCTGCGAGGCGGCATGACCATCAAATCGATCACGGCGAACGACATTCTCAGCATTGAGCGGAGCCAAAATGATCAAGGTATCGGCTCGTTGAAGCTCGTTTATCAATCGACGCGCGATAGCGATGGCGATGCCAAGGAGCGCAGCGATAAGATTGATGGCATCGCCGACGTCCGCGCCGTCGAAGCCATGATCCGCACATTGAAGATGGAGCGTTGATATCGCGCTACTGCGCGGGGATGGCGTAGGTGCCGGTGGCAAAAGCGGACGGTTTAATCGACCCCGCTTCTGTGATCTCGGTGGTAAGAAACGCCAGGCTGCGGCCCAAGCGCATTACTTTTGCCGTGATGATCGCATCGGCCTTGGTGACGGGGCGAATGTAGTTGATTGTGAGGTCTACTGTGGTCACGGGTTTGAATCCGCCCATGGCAGCGGACAACGCAATGACCATGGCTGTGTCGGCACCGGTCACTAGCGTTTGACCGCTCATG
>JABFRJ010000173.1 GCA_013141255.1 Hyphomicrobiaceae bacterium | reverse complement strand
AGTACAACGGGTCTTAGACCGACTAACCGCACGCCTCGCGATCGAGACACCGAAAATACTGGGTCTCGCGGCGCCCCACCAGCAAGCCGCTGAGTAACGCCCATATCAAAAACGCAAAAAAAAGAGCCGTTCGAAACGAACGGCCCAAGTCTAGGGAGGAAACGCCCAAGGAGGGCTACATTGCCGTCAGCAAGCTGCCGACAACGTACCCATAAGTTATGATGCACCGCACAAGATTACAAGAGCAGGATCGACGCAGATTACTGCCGTGTGGACTAAATAAACTAGCGTTCACTAAATCGAAGCAAGTATTGAAATTCTACCAGAAAACCTCAGGCGCAGCTTTTAGATTTTAGCAAGCAATTGAAAAATAAGAAATTAAATGAAAATATTTTGCCCAACCTCTAAGCCATTGATGCTGACGTATACGGCAGTCGAAATTCTACCATTTGGATCATGCAAAAAATGCAATGCTGCAACGCACATAAATTCGACCTTCAGGTGCCAAGCCTCCCAGCCTCGACACAAAAAAAGAGCCGAACGCGGAGCGTCGGCCCAAGTCTAGGGAGGAAACGCCCGATCAAGGGCTACCTGAATCAGCGCTCGCGCTGACTGAGGTATAAGAAACATGCGCTTATTCGCGCGTCATCACAATCTCAGGTCGCGCAGGATGCCTAAAAGTTGAACACAGGTTGTTTTTGAGTCACAGCGCAAACTACGACAACAGACGATGAACTCGCCCTCAGAACCAAGTAAAAGCCAAGCACATCGATTGTAGTCAATATTCGAGCCAGTACACCACCATGTCCAGAGACATCCGCCGATTGCAGTCCCCCTCACCTCGCGCCTCATCGCATGAAGCCGCGCTCTTTCTAAAAACCGCCCACGACCTCGCCGATCTCGCAGGCACCAAAGTCCTGCCCTACTTCCGCAAATCCGTTCGCATCGACAATAAGGCTTCAAACGGACTGTTTGATCCCGTCACGACTGCCGACACCGCAGCCGAACGTGCCATGCGCAAACATCTCGCAGCCACCCTACCCAATCACGGCATCGTCGGCGAAGAGTTTGCCGAATTGAAAGGCACCAGCGACTATCGTTGGGTCCTCGACCCCATCGACGGCACACGCGCATTTATTATGGGCTATCCGCTCTGGGGCGTTCTTGTCGGTCTCTTGCACGTCGACACGCCCATCCTCGGAATTATGGATCAGCCCTACACCCGCGAACGCTTCTGGTCGGACGGAAAAAAATCAGAATACCGCGACACCACTGGCAAGGTCCGTCGCTTGAAAACGCGCGCTTGCCCCGATTTGAGCCACGCAACCCTGGCCAGCACATCACCAGACCTGTTTACAACCCCGGCTGAAAAAGCTGCCTTCAATCGCGTCAGCGCTAAGGCACGCCTTACACGCTATGGCGGCGATTGTTACGCCTATTGCTTATTGGCTGCCGGACAAGTTGACCTCATCGTTGAAGCCGGACTCAAAGCCGTCGACATTGTTGCCTTGATCCCGATTATCGAAGCCGCCGGCGGTTACATCACCACCTGGGACGGCAAACCGGCCATAAATGGCGGTCGCATCATCGCCTCAGGCGATGCCAAACTACATGCAGCAGCCCTTGAGCTGCTCGCGAGCAAATAGCTTTAAATCGCCGCGCGTTCCTTGACGACCAACGCTTCCGTATAGGCATCGAAAGACGCCCAGAAACGCCCACGAATATCGTCGTTCTCTTGCAAAATCTCGTGCTGCGCTGCCCCTATCAATACATGCGTTCCGAGCTTCATTTTCGGCGCAAAATCTTCAATCGCCCGCGTCGATACAATCTGATCCTGCCCCGCAGCAAACAGCAATACCGGCAAACGTAATCGGCTCGGATATGTCGGCGCTTCCAACGTCGCGCAGGACCGAAGTGCAGCACGTAACCACCCAATCGTAGGCGGCCCAAGCCCGAGTTCAGGCGCCGCCGTAACAATCGCGACATTGCGCTGATAGCGCTCTCGATCCGACGTCAACTGATTGCCCTCGAACGGATACGAATCATTTGCCCGTCGCGTGCGACCAAGCGGAAGGCGACGTGCCAATCCCAGCGCACCCGCAAGCTCAACATAAGCCCGCACCACTGAGCGCGGGAATCCCAGTTGCTCCGACGCAATCCGAATCATCGGCCCCGTCGCAATGATCCGCTCAAACGGACATTGAGCTGATCCTGCGACGCGCAACAAAATATGCCCACCGAGCGAATGCCCAAACGCCACATAAGGTGGCGGTAAATTGGGCATCACCACTTCGCGCACGAACAACATCAGATCACTATCGTAATCGCTGAATCGGCCCACATGCCCCTTGAGCGGATCACTCAGCAAACGCTGCGACCCACCTTGCCCGCGCAAATCCAGCATCGCCACGGCAAATCCGCGTCGCCTGAGATCCGCAACGGTCTCGAAATATTTCTCGATGAATTCACTCCGCCCCGGCACGACCACAACTGTGCCTCGACAGCCCTGCGTCGTCTCTCGCCAGCGCGCAAACCGAATGAGCACGCCATCCTGCCCCGGCATCAGCCCAACGGTCGCACCACTCGGCACCGGATTTTTGGCAAGAGAGACCAGTGTCATGACGGAAAAGCACCTGCCTTATCAAAGGTAATCACAAATCTGACAGCCAAGAATCGAATCAGCTCTCATCATTCACCACAGATACAATAGCACAGGGCCAAACACTCAAATAAAAACCCGCGCCGCCAATGTTGCCATCAGCCAAACGCGGGTTTCTTGCAACTCTTGACCTAAAGCCAGCCGTCGAAGAACGGCCTGGCTCAGTAGCGATACCCTCGAACACCACGATCCGCATAAGGGCCATACCCCAATGGCTCCAGCGGCCGCGCCGCCAAAACGTCGCCCGTGCACCGCTCGATACGCAGCTCGAACAACCGCCCGCTCGGACGCCGCGCTTTCACCGTTCCAGTATTGCGATCAAGTGCATGGGCATCATGGAACCCACGCCAACCGTCGCGCTCAAGTTCACGCTGCACCACATCTTTGGGTGTGCAGCCCGGTTTCTGCGCATGACGCTCGCCGTAGCCGTCATCACGACGGCCATAATCTTTATAGCTGTAGTCCTTGTAGCTATCGTCGCGATACACGCGTTCCCGCGGCACCGGTGCCCGGAAGCCATAGTCCACTGGCGGCGGAGGTGGCGGCGCATCGTAGCGATAGGTATACGTTTTCGGACGCGCGGGTTCGCGACCATACATGTCAGCATAACGCGGATCTTCATATGCGGATCCGTACCGCTCTTCATAAGGCAGATCGGCAGCGACGGCTGACGAAAACCCGGCTACGAGTGCCAGCACACTGGCACTGAAGCCAATCTGTACAATGGCCTTAAAACGTCGCGACATAGAACTCTCCTCACGAGGACAGGAACTAGGGGACTGCTTGAACTGCCCGCTCCGGCGCGACCACAACCAATCAGTAGCCACCACCAGACAGATGCCACCGCAACCTCGCCAACGCCCGCGCGCCTCTTGGCCGATCACTCCCGTGTCATCCTGTGTCAAACTGGCGGTCACAACATGAATGCTGCATGAAAAATTAACCCACCCGCTAGTGCTGCAGCGCGACATAGCCTTGATATTTCAAGCCTGTGACATCCCTGCCGCTGATTTACGTCCACCTCTTGAAACTCCCACAACGCTCCCCATCTCAATCCTGTGCAAGCCGCGATGCGGGTGCACAAAAACGACGGTCCGGCCCATCTGGGCGGACCATAAACTTAATGTCGCTTATATATGAGGACATCCCCATGAGACCGTTTGAGAGACCGTTTGATTTCGCCCCCCTCTATCGTTCGACCGTCGGCTTCGACCGCTTGGTCCAGATGCTCGATAGCGTTTCGGCACCTGACACCGAAACCGCCTACCCCCCTTACAACATCGAACGCCTCACCGAAAACGAGTACCGCATCACCATGGCGGTTGCCGGGTTCTCGGATGCTGAAATCAAGATCGAAGTAAAAGAAAATGCCCTCACCGTAACGGGCGCAAAGGCCGCCGAAAGTAAAGAACGCCAGTTCCTGCATCGCGGCATTGCCACCCGCGCCTTTGAACGTCGCTTCCAGTTGGCCGACCACGTCGAAGTCAAAGGCGCCGATCTCAAGGATGGGCTCCTACACTTGGAACTCGTCCGCAACGTGCCAGAGCGCCTGAAACCACGCAGCATTTCAATTGGTACAGGCTCACACAAACAAATCGAAGCAACGACCTAAAATTCTGCTAGCCCGACGCATCAGCACCACGAGCGTCATCCCCCGATAGCGCTCGTGGCGTTGCGCGAAAAAGCGCACGCTACGCGACCATCATAGCAATAATATATTAGGACTTATAAACAATGAGGTAATCAGTGTTGATGATATATTATTCTATATAAATGGACTGAACAGTTATTATAAGACGTTTCCTGACGAATTATTAGGGATGTGATGCGAAGCATTGAGATTCAGGCCACTGAACCGCAACGTGCCGAGCCACATCAATGATTTACTTATTCAAATTTCTGATCGCAGCGCTCCTCGTGGCTTGGTGGATCTTCGCAACGCCAGTGCCCAGCATCCTAAAGCTATTGATACTCGGCATCGTGTTTTGGGGTTGGAGAAACTGGCCAAGACTTGCGGCGACGTTTGCCCGCTGGATCTCTGATGAAGACGACAGCGGCACAGCCGCGCCTGCGTCACAATCATCATCAAGATCCAATACGGTAACTCATTCATCAGCTCAATCAGGTCCGGCAAATCAAACGCAAGATCGAAGCGCATTTGGACGCCGCTCCGCAGCACATACGACCGGCAATACCAACCCCACTGCACGCACTGAAGCAGCCCCTAAACGCGAACTGGAAGAAGTATTCGGCACAACCTGGATGGTTTGGCTAGGTGGCCTCGCTCTCGGCATCGGTTCGCTGCAACTCGTCAGATATTCCATCGATGAGGGTTTATTCGGCCCCGAATTGCGGATTGCCACAGGTTATTTGCTCGCATTAATTCTCGTCGCCGCCGGCAGCATGCTGCGCATAAGAGACGGCGAGCGTTATGAGCAACATTTTTCAACCTCCGACATCCCCTCTATTTTGACGTCTGCTGGCACCGTTGCCGCCTTCGGTACAACATATGCCGCCCACGCGCTCTATCAATTCATTGACGGTCCCACGACTTTCATAATCCTAGGCGTCGTTGGCCTTGCGACGCTGACGGCGGCCCTCCTACACGGACCCATGCTTGCGGGCGTCGGCCTCGCAGCCTCGCTTCTAGCACCGATCATTGTAGGCGGCGCCACTTGGGCCCCCTGGCCCATCTCAATCTATGTGCTCGTCGTCGCCGCAGCTGCCTACGCTCTTGGCGCTCTACGTTCGTGGTCTTGGTTGACCTACGCCACTGCCGCCAGCGCTTTTATCTGGCCACTGCGCTTACTGGTTCTTTCCCGTGTCAGCCGTGAGTGGATGATCTCGGCATTTATCCTCGACCTCTGCCTACTCGCGATGGCTGCCACAGCCCTGGTTGCATTGCGCCACAACGCCGAGCGCCGCGAAAGCGATAAGCCGGACCTCGCAGCTACCCTTCTGCTGGCGTCCTACAGCGCCGTTCTCATCGGATTACTGATCGTCAACAACGGCATCTCACTCGCATCACTGACGTTCGCGGCCTTCGCCTTAGCAGTCATCGCCTCAACCGCTGGCTATTCCCTCTCTGCCGCCCCCGTAATGCTCGTCGCTGCTGGCTTTTCTCTAGCAAGCCTTCTCGTCTGGCCATCTCTCGCCACATCACGGCTTGTGCATTTGCCAGCAGGCGATGGCCTACTGATGTCTCAGCCATTTGCCCCCACGATGTTTGTCGTCTGGGCTACCTTTGCAACATTAATGTCAATGGCACCTGCCATTTTACGCCTGTCGCGCGGACTAACAACAGATCGCTTGGTCGGGCTCTATGCCGGGACCGCCGCAGCGCTGCCCGTGCTAACGCTCGCCATTGTCCATGCCCGCATGCGGCCAACCTGGGGTCAAATGGCATCTGTGCTTGCAGCCTTACTTGTCGCAGCGGCAATGACTGCCACCACCTTGTGGCTATGGCGCAGCGCAAAGACAAAGAATACCTCTGGATCAGAAGAAGCAACCGCACTCTTCGCCACCGCAGCCATCGCCGCTTTCGCGCTGGCGTTGACCTTCGGCTTAAGTCGCGGTTACCTCACCATCGCATTGGCCTTAACAGCCACGGGCGTTGCAGCGCTCGCCCACTTCAGCGGTATCGCACGCGTACGCGGTATCGTTTCAGTGATCGGCATCGTCGTCCTTACCCGGCTTGTGCTCAACCCAAGTATCATGGGCGCGGATGTCGGCACGACGCCAATTTTCAATTGGCTACTCGCAGGCTACGGCATACCAGCACTCGCCTTTTACGTCGCAGCCCGTCTGCTATCACACGACCAACCTCAATCAATGTCGACACGCTTGAGCGATGGGCTTGCCATCGTATTCCTGTCACTCCTCGTCTTCTTTGAGATCCGCCACGCGCTCCACGGCGGCAACATCTTTGCACAATCCATCGATCACATCGAAATCGGCCTCATGGTATTTATGGGTTTCCTTCTCAGTGCTACGTTAAGCCACGCCCATATCGGAAGCGGAAACCCCGTCTTCAATTGGGCCGCACTCGCACTATCGGCCTTCACCTGCACCTTCGCCGTCCTCGGCCTCGGTATCGTGACAAGCCCGCTTGCGGCAGGCAATCCTGTCATCGGCTCAGCACTGCTCAACTCACTGATGCCTGGTTACCTATTACCGGGTCTCGCCGGACTCGCCGCCGCTTACTTTGCCCGCAAAGCCAAACGCCCCGACGCCATGGTCTTCATCCTTGTCCTCGTCTCCGAGGCATTACTAATGGCATTCGCACTCCTTGAAGTACGCTTCATCATGCATGGAGAAAACATCGCCCTTGTCAACCGCACCAGCCACGCCGAAATCGGCATTATGGTAGCTGTTATCCTCATCGCCTACCAAGCCCTCCAACAGCTCGAAAAGGCATTGCCCGCCGATAGCGAGCCCGATGACGTCGTGCTAATTTCAACGCTTGTCACCGGCTTTATCGCATTAGGTTTAGCGGTCTTTGGATTAGGATTCCAGGTCAGCCCGCTACTTGCCTATAACCCAGTGGCCGGCAGCATGCTCTCGAACACTCTAGTCCCAGGCTATCTCATTCCCGGTGCCATCGCAGCCTTGGCAGCATGGCGTGCCCGCCCAGCACGTCGACCTGAATGGGATATATATGTCCTGACCCTTGGTGCGACCGCGTTGCTCCTCAGCTATTGTATCATGCAAACACGTTTCGTTTTCCACGGCGCTGACATTCGCATCCTACACGGTTTGTCTCACGTCGAATTGGGCTTGGTTTTATCCCTCACGTTGCTTGCGGCTTTGGTTCACAATGCCATCGCCCGCGTGCGCTATACAGATCCTGTTTTGGTTTCTGTGCTCACATTAACAATTGTCGCATCAATCATGGCGCTATGGCTCATAATTGCCAAAAACCCGCTCTGGTCAGGCGAATTGGTCAGTGGCTCACCATTTACGGGTTCGCTGGCAATCGCTTACCTGCTGCCAGCCGTCGTATCAGTAATTCTCATGTTCAGCGCACGCGGCATCTGGCCAGTGGAATACCTGGGCGTCTGCGGCGCCAAAGCGCTGGTTCTCAGCATGATTTTCGTCACCTTGGCAGTACGCCAAAGCTATCACGGAACGGATTTGCAACTCGCCGAAGGCTTCACCTCTAAAGAACTTTGGACCATCTCAGTTGTTTGGCTCGCCTTCGGCGCACTCCTGCTCGGACTGGGCACCGCACTCGGATCAAAATCAATCCGCATCGCATCGGCTATAATCGTCGCCATCGTGATCTTCAAGGTCTTCATTATCGACTTTGCCGGATTGCGCGGCATCTGGCGTTCGTTCTCATTCCTGGGCCTGGGAGCAGCACTGATTGGCATGAGCCTTGTCTATCAGCGCATGATTTTCGCACCAAAATCCCAAAGCAATTAACCGAGCGGCACATCCTACAGGACGTCATCGTCATCAGACCAGTGGACGCCAACCAGCGAGTGCGCAACACTCGCGGCAGGCATCCCCGAAACTGATCGACGGAACACTACACATGGCCACGCCCGCTCCAACCACAGCCCCCCTCGACCTTCCCGACCTCGCAGCCAAGCTCGAACACACATTGAAGCTCCGCGCCCCACCCTTCGGCATGAAAATGTTCGAAAAGCGCGCCGATATGGAAGCCATCGATCGCATCCGCCGCCCGAATTCGGTGCACACCTTGGATCAAGTCGTCGGCCAAGCCGCCCGCCTCGGTTGGACCGTTGGCATCACAGCAGAAGATCTCGTCGGCGCCCAGTGCCGCGCCGTCGTCGGACTTGGTAACGCCAAGGACGAGAAGTGGATGTCAGGCCAACACACCGTCGGCGTCTGGCACGGAACCCTAGAAGATGCAGGCGCCAGGCAACGCGCGCTCCATTGCGTGCCCGATGGAAAATTTGAAGCCCTCGCCGTCAGCCCGCTTTCATCAAACAGATTGAACCCGCCCGACATCGCGCTTTTCTACGCTACCCCCGGTGCCATGATGTACTTCATCAACGGCCTACAATGGGTCGGCTATAAACGCTTCGACTGGAGCGTCGTTGGTGAAACCGCCTGCGCCGATAGCTGGGGCCGCGCCCTCACGACACGCACCCCCTCGCTCTCCATTCCCTGCTTCGCCGAGCGTCGCTACGGCGGCGTCCTCGACGACGAGATGCTGATGGCCTTGCCACCAGACTTACTCGCCAAAGCCCTCACCGGCATGGCGGCCCTCGCCAAGAACGGCTTGCGCTATCCATTCCCCCAATACGGCATCCAAATGGACGTCCGCGACGGCATGGCCAAAAGCTACCCCGACCGCGCCAAGAAATAACGCTCGTCCCCAGCCTCCAAGCTGGCCACACAGTTCACTCAGCCCAAACTCCAGCATCACCAAATCCACCAAAAGTCCACTAGGTACCTACCTAGTATCGGGCGGGGAAAAACGGGTGCAGAGTTTCTGCACCTGACCGACCGGGGCGGAGCTAGACCGACCCTAACCGCGGCAGGGGCTGGAGAAACTGGTCTGATAACC
>JABFRJ010000441.1 GCA_013141255.1 Hyphomicrobiaceae bacterium | reverse complement strand
GTCCCCTTGCGGGCGCCTTTCGGCCCCTTGGACACAACCTTGCCCATCAGCGAGCCCTTGAGACGCGCATACACGTTACGATCAAGGATCTGCATTTCGTCGTCGCGGTCTTTCGCGAGACGTTCGATCTCTTCCCGCTCAATCGCCATCGCACGTTCGTCTTTTTCGACGCCATGACGATTGAACACGCGCACTTCCACGACCGTACCGGCAACACCTGGAGGCAGACGCAGTGACGTGTCGCGCACGTCAGAGGCCTTTTCACCGAAAATGGCGCGCAGCAGTTTTTCTTCCGGCGTCATTGGGCTTTCGCCCTTAGGCGTGATCTTGCCGACAAGGATGTCGCCAGGATTAACTTCGGCGCCGACGTAAACAATGCCAGCTTCGTCAAGGTTCTTCAGCGCTTCTTCCGATACGTTCGGAATGTCGCGCGTGATTTCTTCAGGCCCGAGCTTCGTATCACGCGCCATCACTGGGAATTCTTCGATGTGGATCGATGTGAACACGTCGTCGGAAACAACCCGTTCACTCATCAAAATCGAGTCTTCGAAGTTGTATCCCATCCACGGCATGAACGCGACGAGCACGTTCTTACCGAGCGCCAAATCACCCAAATCAGTCGATGGACCGTCGGCAATGATTTCGCCAACTTTCACATGCTCACCAACAGTCACCAACGGACGCTGGTTGATGCAGGTGTTCTGGTTCGAGCGCTGGAATTTGCGCAACCGATAGATGTCGACGCCCGGTTTCGAGGGATCGGTTTCTTCCGTTGCACGCACCACGATACGCGTTGCATCAACTTGGTCGACAACGCCAGTCCGGCGTGCAGCAATCGCCGCGCCCGAGTCTCGCGCCACAACCTCTTCCATGCCCGTACCGACAAACGGCGCTTCCGGCTTGATCAGCGGCACAGCCTGCCGCTGCATGTTCGAGCCCATCAGCGCGCGGTTGGCGTCATCATTCTCAAGGAACGGAATGAGCGCCGCAGCGACCGACACAAGCTGCTTCGGCGACACATCGATATAGTCGATCTTATCGGGCGTCAGCAAAACGACATCGCCGTTGGCGCGCGCCGTGACGAGATCTCCGGTGAGGCGGCCTTTGTCATCCACAGTCGCGTTCGCCTGCGCCACCGTATGACGCATCTCTTCCATTGCAGAAAGATAGATCACTTCATTGGTCAGCTTGCCGTCTTTAACTTTCCGATACGGGCTCTCAATGAAGCCGTACTTATTGACCCGCGCAAATGTCGCGAGTGAGTTGATCAGGCCAATGTTCGGACCTTCTGGCGTTTCAATCGGACAGATACGGCCATAGTGGGTGGGATGCACGTCGCGAACTTCGAAGCCCGCGCGTTCACGCGTCAAACCACCTGGGCCCAAGGCTGAGAGACGACGTTTGTGCGTGATCTCGCTCAGTGGATTGGTTTGGTCCATAAACTGGCTGAGCTGTGACGAACCGAAGAATTCGCGCACGGCAGCAGCCGCAGGTTTAGCGTTGATCAAATCCTGCGGCATGACAGTGTCGATTTCGACCGACGACATCCGCTCCTTGATCGCGCGCTCCATACGCAGCAAACCGACGCGATATTGGTTTTCCATCAACTCGCCGACCGAGCGCACACGGCGATTGCCGAGATGGTCGATATCGTCGATTTGACCCTTGCCATCGCGCAGATCAACTAGCGTCTTGATAACCGCGAGGATGTCTTCCTGGCGCAACGTACGCTCGGTATCTGCAGCCTTGAGATCAAGGCGCATATTCATCTTCACCCGACCAACGGCCGAGAGATCGTAACGCTCGCTATCGAAGAACAACGTGTTGAACAAAGCCATCGCCGCTTCACGCGTCGGCGGCTCGCCCGGGCGCATCACCCGATAGATGTCCATCAGCGCAGTGCCCTGCTCTGAGTTCTTGTCAATGTTGAGCGTGTTCCGAATGAACGCGCCGACTGTGATGTGATCGATGTCAAGGATACGGAATTCCTTGATCTTGGCCTCTTGCAAAACTTCGATCAGCTTGGCATCAATTTCGGTGCCAGCTTCACCCCAAATCCGCCCGGTCGCCATGTCGACGATATCTTCAGCGAGGTAACGGCCAGCCAAGTCTTCCGCCGTGATTAGGATCTCTTTCAGACCCTTCTCACCCAATTCACGCGCTTTACGCGCGTTGATCTTCTCACCACCTTTGGCAACGACTTCACCCGATTTCGCATCGATCAAGTCACCAGCAGGCGTCACGCCTTTCATCTTGTCGGCGGCATACGGGATCTTCCAACCCTTCTTCGACTCCTTGACCATGATGGAGTTGTAGAAAGTGCCGAGGATCTGCTCCTCGTCCATGCCAAGCGCATAGAGCAGCGTCGTCACCGGCAACTTGCGGCGACGGTCGATACGGACATAAACAATATCTTTCGCGTCGAATTCGAAGTCGAGCCACGAACCGCGATACGGAATGATGCGGGCCGCGAACAGCAGCTTACCCGACGAGTGCGTCCGACCACGATCATGATCGAAGAATACGCCCGGCGAACGATGCATCTGCGAGACGATCACGCGCTCAGTACCGTTGACGACGAACGTGCCGTTCTGCGTCATGAACGGCATATCGCCCATGTACACGTCTTGCTCTTTCACATCCTTGATCGATCGCGAACCAGTTTCCTCGTTCACATCGAACACGATCAGGCGCAATTTCACCTTGAGCGGCGCCGCGAACGTCATATCGCGCTGCTGGCACTCATCCACGTCAAACTTCGGATGATCAAAATCATAACGCACGAATTCGAGCGTCGCCCGACCAGCAAAATCCGAAATCGGGAATACCGATTTGAACACCGACTGCAGGCCCGTGTCCCCACGACCACCAGCAGGTTCCTTGACCATCAAAAATTCTTCATACGAAAACTTCTGAACCTCAATGAGGTTCGGCATTTCGGCAACTTCTTCAATGTGCCCGAACTGCTTACGAATGCGATTACGGCCGTTGAAGCTTTGAGCCTTTTGAAATCCCATGTCGGTCCTCTTCACCGTTGTCCCATGCCTGCATCGCGCTGCAGGCGTGGCGACGCGCCAAACGCGAAATCCTCCAAACTCGAAGAACTTCGCCACTAGTCCGCCACGCGCGTAGCAACGGACCTTTTATCTCAAACCCCGATCACCCACTGGCGTTCGGGGGCAGTCCGTTTCACCCATTTCACGTCGAGAGCCCAGAAGGCACCCCAGACGCACCGAAACGGTTTGCCGGATAAGCCCAAAATCGCACGGCGATTGAATGGGACAATCCGGGAAACCGTTCTGATGAAGGAGAGGCCGGAGCGGCCGACCTCTCCCTCGTAAGAAGCTTGCAAGCCTCTTACTTGATTTCGACAGTCGCGCCTTGGTCTTCGAGCTGCTTCTTCATCTTTGCAGCATCGTCCTTCGACACGCCTTCTTTGACGGCCTTGCCGCCCGCTTCAACGAGGTCTTTAGCTTCCTTGAGGCCGAGGCCCGTGATCGCGCGGACTTCCTTGATGACGTTGATCTTCTTCTCGCCGCCAGATTTCAGAATGACGGTGAACTCGGTCTGAGCTTCAGCAGCTGGACCAGCAGCAGCCGCAGGACCAGCAACAGCCACAGCAGCGGCAGCCGAAACGCCCCACTTTTCTTCAAGCATTTTTGCAAGCTCAGCGGCTTCGAGCACCGTCAGCTTCGACAGATCGTCAACGATTTTGGCAAGATCAGCCATGATAGTCTTCCTTTGTAGTGTTCGAACCCTAGGTTCAGTTGTCTCTGTGATGATTTCGAGCGCGTCAGACGATTATTCGCCCTTCGCCGCTTTGGCTCCAATGACCCGCGCAAACTTCGCTGCTGGCTCTTTGATGGTACGAGCGATTTTCGTCGCAGGCGCGTTGAGCAGCCCCACGAGTTTCGCACGCAGTTCATCAAGAGACGGCAGTTCGGCCAGCGCTTTTACGGCATCCGGACCCAGAACATTTTTGCCCATCGTGCCACCAAGAATGACGAGCTTGTCGTTTTCCTTGGAGTACTTGACGGCAATCCGAGCGGCAGCCACCGGATCTTTCGAGTGCGCGATCACTGTCGGGCCCTTGAAGAGATCGGAAATGCCTTCGGCGTCTGTGTCCTTCAGCGCGAGCTTGGTCAGCCGGTTTTTGGTCACCTTGACGGCTCCGCCCGCATCTTTCATGCGCTTACGGAATTCCGTCATTTGGGCGACTGTCATACCGGCGTAGTGGGCCACAACGACCGTGCCAGCGTCTTTAAACGTGGCATGAAGCGTCGAGATGAGCTCTTGTTTTTCAGCTCTTTCCACTCAGCTACACTCCGAGTATGCGAGGATTGCCTTAGAGGCGCCCCCCGCTGGTTGCACCTAGCCGGACGAAATTGCTTTCGCACGGCGCTTCAGGAACCTGTCCCGACCGCGCCGCACGAGCTTTGGACGCTCGGCTCCACGGTGCAGACCTAGAGGCTCGAACCGGCAGCATTTGGCGTGACGCCTTGGGCTGCAAATTCGTTCTCCCATCTCATGCAGGCCCGTCGAGGGTTTAAGTCAGCTCACGCCGACACCAGCAATCATGGACAGGTTTGGATGAGCACGCGAACGCCTCATCCCTTTCCGGGTTGCCCCGAAAACATAAAACTTAAATCACCGGACCGCTGATGATGGTCGCTGCATCGAGCTTGAGGCCAGGCCCCATGGTCGACGACAACGAAACCTTCTTAACGTACTGGCCTTTTGAACCTTGTGGCTTGGCTTTAACAACCGCATCGACCAGCGCGCGGATGTTTTCCACCAGCGCCTGCTCGGTGAAGCTCGCCTTACCAATGCCGACATGCACAATACCGGCTTTTTCGACGCGGAATTCAACGGCGCCACCTTTGGCGCCTTTAACGGCGCCAGCAACGTCCATAGTCACCGTGCCGACACGTGGGTTCGGCATCATGCCGCGCGGTCCCAACACCTTACCGAGACGGCCAACAAGGCCCATCATGTCAGGCGTTGCAATACAGCGATCGAAATCGATATTGCCCTTGCCGACAGATTCAACCAGCTCTTCCGCGCCAACAATATCAGCCCCTGCTGCCTTGGCTTCTTCAGCCTTAGCGCCACGAGCAAACACAGCAACTTTCAGCGTCCGACCCGTGCCATTCGGCAGCGTGCAAACGCCACGAACCATCTGGTCAGCATGCTTCGGATCGACGCCCAGATTGACCGCAAGTTCGATGGTCTCATCAAACTTTGCTTTGGGACGACCCTTGAGCACTTTGACGGCATCTTCGAGCGAGTAGGTTTTTGCGCGATCAAGACCGGCATAAACCGACGCCATGCGCTTGCCACCGGCTGCGCGTGTAGCTTTGATCTTTTCTTTAGAAACGTTCGACATCCGATTAGCCCTCCACCACTTGCAGACCCATCGAGCGCGCAGACCCAGCAATGGTGCGGGTCGCCGACTCGAGATTGTCGGTGTTGAGGTCTTTCATTTTCATTTTTGCGATTTCGCGCACCTGCGCCATCGTGATGGTGCCCGCGCTTTCACGGCCCGGCGTCTTCGATCCACTGGTCAACTTCATCGCCTTCTTGATGAAGTGCGTTGCTGGCGGCAAACGCATTTCGAAGGTGAACGACCGATCCGAATAGACCGTGATCTTGACTGGAATCGGTGTACCCGGCTCCATGTCCTTGGTCTTGGCATTGAACGACTTACAGAACTCCATAATATTGACGCCGCGCTGACCGAGCGCAGGACCAATTGGAGGCGCGGGATTGGCCTGACCGGCCTTCACCTGCAGATTGATAAAACCGTCTATCTTCTTCGCCATGGGTCTCCCCTATCTAGGCACGCAGACAAAAGCCCACGCTTGGGTTAGCGGTACACGGGCGGCGAGCCCTCCCGCACTTCAGATCGCATCACTCGGGGGTGGAAACCGAGCAGGCAATCCCACGAACAGTTCAGACCGAAGCCCGAACCCCATCCCGACCGAAGTCAGGACAATTTCTGCACTTGGCTGAATTCGAGCTCGACCGGCGTTGGCCGACCAAAAATCGATACAGCAACCTTGAGGCGCGAGCGCTCATCATCGACTTCCTCGACAATGCCGTTCAAGCTCTCAAACGGACCATCCGCCACGCGTACCTGCTCACCAACTTCGAACAAGATCGCAGGCTTCGGATTATCAACGCCTTCCTTGACGCGGTTAAGCATCGTCATGGCTTCTGATTCTGAGATCGGAACAGCCTTGTTGTCCGCGCCCAAGAAGCCGGTCACCTTAGGCGTATTCTTGATCAGCAAGAACGCCGCGTCCGTCATCTCCATCTTCACAAACACGTAGCCTGGAAACAAGCGCCGCTGCGTATGGATCTTCCGACCGCGCCGAATTTCAATCACGTCTTCCGACGGCACGACGACTTCCTCAAACAGGTGTTCGACACCTGCCTGTTTGGCCCGCTCCTTGATACTCTCGGCCACTTTTGGCTCGAGGTTCGAGTAGGCGTGCACGATGTACCAGCGCTTTGCCATCGCTTCTCGCCCCGTTGATCCTGTTATCATCTGCCGTCGTCATTCATGCGCCACAAAAGCGCGTCTAAAATTCAAAAAATCGAGCGGTTCTACTTACCAATCCCGAGAACAGTCTGAACGACCATCCCGATCACCTGATCAGCGAGAAGAAAGAAGATCGCCGATACCGTGACCATGATCAGCACCATAACAGTGGTGATCCAAACTTCTTTCCAAGTGGGCCAGGTGACCTTGCGGACTTCTTGGCGAACCTCATCGATAAATGTGAGTGGGTTTTTCGCCATACGCCCGTGCCGCTCTTCTTGCTTGTTCTATCGTCGTCTACGTCTTCTAAGTCGTCATCAATCCTGATAACTACCGCCCGCTTTTTCAGCGTCAGCAACCATCATAATTGCAGAGCATCATCACTCAGCACGGCCACCCGCACCAAACGCCCAGCCTCTTTCACTCGCCCCCGACACAAATAACGCCAACCTGAGCCGCTCACGCGTCCAGAGCTCGCGATACCTATCAGAGATTGGCAGGGGTGGTAGGTCTCGAACCTACGGCCTTCGGTTTTGGAGACCGACGCTCTACCAATTGAGCTACACCCCTTTGAGGCCGGGTTATGTCACTCACGCGGCAGTCATTAGCCCATTTCTAACGGCTTGTCATACTTTTTTGTTGACAGCGCGACAATATAGGCAAGCGGCACGCCAGATCATAATTAATTTTCAGCAATTACAGGTCCTTAGATGTAGTAAAAATAATCAAGTCTGTGGCGTTTCGTCCTTAGCAAGCGGTTCGACCACGACGGCTGTGCCATAGGCCAATACTTCTGTCACCGCAGATGCCATTTCGTTGGCGTCATAGCGCATGGCAACAATCGCATTTGCCCCCATTTCGGACGCCTGCGCCACCAGCATCTCAAACGCCTCCTGCCGCGCAGTCTCGGCCAGCTTGGTGTAGATCGAGATGTTCCCGCCTCGGAGAATCTGAAACGTCGCGCCTACATTGCCCACGAGCGACCGCGACCGGACCGACAAGCCCCGCGCCAATCCCAATACTTTTACCACCCGGTGCCCGGACAATTCATTTGTCGTCACGACGATCATTGGTGGTCCCCATCAAGCCAAACTGAGCTTAGCGGATACTTGCCCCCGGGCATACCCAGAGACTTGCGCAATGCCACCCAAAACTGGACAAGTCAGCAGACGGTAATTTCGGACACGACGCGACATGTCAAACCAAACACCCAGAATGAATTTATGACCCAAGCCATAGCGCCCACCATCGTACTCCTCCCCGGCATGGACGGCACCGGCGAGCTCTTGACCGACTTACGAGACCAACTCAGCCACTCGCACACGGTGCAAATCATCAGCTATCCGCGACAAACGCCGCTCAACTACGATCAGCTCACCGCCCATGTCCGCGAACGCTTGCCCACGGGTCCAAGCGTCATTCTGGGAGAATCATTCGGCGGACCCATCGCAATCGAAATCGCGGCTCTCGAAACGGAACGCGTCATCGGACTGATCTTAGCCTCAACCTTCGCCAAGCATCCCTTGCCCAACTTCCTTGTACCGCTCGCTCGTCTTGTATCGCCGTCTTTGCTGCCGCAACGCGTGATCGACGCAGCGCTCCTTGGTCGTGACGGAACCGACAACCTGAGGCAACAGCTAGCACGTATCATTGGATACATGGCACCAGATGTCTTGACGGCCCGCGCAATCGCAGCGCTTCAGGTTGACAAGATTGCAAGATTGCGCGCCGTCCGTTGCCCAACACTTTGCTTAACGGGCGCTCGCGATCGACTCCTCAGAAAGCAAAGCGTATCTGAAATTCTGACAGCACAACCTGGGTGCAAGCATCACGCCATCAATGGCCCACACATGATCCTGGAAACACATCCAATCGAGTCAGCCCACGCGATTAAGCGATTTGTTAGTGGATTGAAATAGCAGCGCCGCCAAACAAAAAAAGCCAAGCGCAATTGCTTGCACCGGGCTTCTACTCTTCAATCGAAAAGCTTGGCGCTACGCTTACTCCGTAATCTTCGCAACTCGTTTGTTGCCACTCGCGCGGCAAGGTGTTTTCATCAAAGACACCGGGAACGTGCTCGCCAGTCATGGCAGTCACGCGCATCCAATAAACCAGAAAATCTGACAATTTGCTGAAAAATCAACCTGCTACGAAGATTGTGCGTCAGCAAGAAAAATGTTAGGCTCTCACATGGTCAGCAAGCACAGCTATACGATAGTTTTAGAACCTGATGAAGATGGTGGCTTTGTTGTCACCGTACCCGCGCTGCCGGAAGTAGGCACCCAAGGTGACTCGCGCGAAGAAGCAATCGCACATGCTCATGAAGCTGTATTTCTGGCATTGGAAGAACGCTCGGCACGGGGTGAGCCTTTTCCACTAGATGTCGAACCGCAGCTTGAGCGGATTACTGTAGCTGCATGACATCGCGCGTACCCGCTCTTAAGGGAGATGAGGTTGTCCGCGCACTTCGCAAAGCAGGATTTGAAGTCACACGGGTTCGCGGTAGCCATCACATTTTGTGTGATCCTCGCAATCCTGCTCGGCGAACAGTGGTGCCCGTGCACGCTGGAAAAGATGTAAAACGCGGTTTACTCCGAAAAATAATCGACGACGCAGGACTGTCGGTTGAAGAGTTTGTCAAATTGCTGTGACGCTC
>JABFRJ010000014.1 GCA_013141255.1 Hyphomicrobiaceae bacterium | reverse complement strand
ACGGAACCCTGATCGACACCGCCCCAGATTTGATGGGCGCCATCGATCACTTACTCGTGAGAAAAGGCCTTCCTACTGTCGCGGAAAGCGAAACCCGACCGCTGATTTCTTACGGCTCTCAAGCCATGTTGAAGCGCGCTCTGCATGTCCTCAACCACCACATCGACGATGCCACCTTCAGCGCCTGGTGGCACGAATATCTCGACATCTACTCGGCCACAATCGCCGACAAGAGCCGCCCCTTCCCCGGCTTGTTGAATGTTCTTGATCGCCTCGAAGCCGAAGGCCACACCTTCGCCGTTTGCACCAACAAAACCGAAGAACTCTCTAAAAAATTGCTCGCCGCACTCAAGCTCGATCATCGCTTCCGCGCCATTGTCGGCCGCGATACGTTGCCACACTCAAAACCTCATCCGGAACATCTGCTCGGGACATTGCGACGCGCGGGCGGCGATCCACGCACAGCCGTCATGGTCGGTGACAGCGATGTTGATATTTTGACGGCTCAAGCCGCGAACATTCCCGTCATTGCCGTGACATTTGGCTATTGTCACGCCCCAGTCGCCAGCTTCAACCCCACGGCCGTCATCGATCACTACGACGCCTTCGAGCACGCCTTCGCTACAGTGCGTTCGCCGCGCACTTGAACACTGGTAACAACCTGTTGCCGCCTATCCACAGCTTCAATCACTTGAATAAAGTCTCAGCGCACGGTCCATTTGTAGCCACATTCCGCTGGCCACGTGCCTCTCGATAAGACCAACCGAGTCTCCCTGCGTTATGTCATCGAACTAGGGAGTTCAGTGAGCGAGCGACGCGCAACAAAAACAGACGGAAATCCATCCGTGCGCCGTTCTTAAAACCGAGAAGCAAAAGCTTCAGAGCTTGAGAGGATCATGAGCATGTTGAATAAAATTATCGCAGCCGCCGCCTTGTCATTGACACTGACCGGCGTCGCCATCGCGCAGACGGCAGCCCCCGCTCCATCGGCGCCCGCGGCAGCGCCTGTAGCACAAGCGCCAGCGCCACAGGCCCCGGTCGCACAAGCTCCAGCGCCTCAGGCTCCAGCCACCGCCGCAGCACCTAGTGCAGTCGCCAACGCCGATGACTGCCTCAAAAACGCGTTTGAAATCGCGCAGAAGGCCGAAGAAAAGAAGCTCTCCAATACCGACCTCGACAAAATCGAAGAATTGCTGACCACGATGGAAGGCCATTGCGACGCCAACCGCTTCAAAGAAGCCATGGTCGTGCACACCGATATCAAAAGCTTGATTGAAACCAAATAACGCCACGTCCCCCGACACCGCGGCAAAGGCACCCGAAAGGGTGCCTTTGTTGCTTCAATGCAGCCGTGACCAGAAACGGGTAGCAACCCTCAGCCACTCTGCCATAAGCGCCCTATCAACCGGAGATCTGCTCCCATGCGGCGCCAAGACTGGATCGAACTCAGCATTCTATCGCTCCTATGGGGCACGACATTTTTCGCTGTCGCCATCGCGCTCAAAGAAGTCCCACCCGTTACGCTCGTCCTTGCCCGCTGCAGTATCGCGGCCGCGGTCCTCATTCCCGTCGTCTGGTTGATGGGTCACGCCCTACCAAAAGGCCGCACCATGTGGGGCGCATTCCTGGTCATGGCGATCCTCAACAACATCCTCCCCTTCACGCTGATATTTTATGGCCAGCAGTTCATCCCCTCCGGCCTCACCTCCGTCATCAACGGCATGACACCACTTATGTCGCTGCTCGTCGCCCGTGCCTTCGCTGGTGAACAATTGGCCTGGAACAAATTTGCAGGCGTCCTCATCGGTATCCTGGGCGTCGCAATTCTCATTGGACCAGAACTGACAGGCGTCGATTCCAACAGCGCCATTGGCATGCTCGCAGTCCTCGCAGCCACATTTTGCTATGGTCTCTCCGGCCTCTGGGGCCGCCGCTTCAAATCGGTTCCGCCCATCGCGTCCGCCGCCACACAAGTCACCTGCGCGACACTGCTCATGCTACCCATCGCCGCAGCCTCCGATCAGTTCTGGACGTTGCCCGCGCTCTCAACCAAAACCTGGGCCGCGATCCTTAGTCTCGCAATTTTATCGACCGCACTCGCCTACATTTTCTTCTATCGCATCATGGCCCGCGCTGGCTCAAACAACGTCATGCTGGTCACACTCCTCATCCCCATAAGTGCCATCAGTTTGGGCGTCATCGGGCTTGGCGAGACACTCACGCTCCAACAAGTCATCGGCACGCTCGTGATCGGCCTCTCCCTCCTCGTTAATGACGGACGCCTCATTGGAGTTGCAACACCCGCGCCACAACCCAAATAACACCCACGCCATCACAACATTGGACGCCCCGCACGCTTGACGGTAGGCTCCGAAAAGGAGCCCTCCACCATGCCAAAATCCGACAAAACCAGCGTCCCCGTCGACGCCCGCGCGGTCCTCTCGATAGATCTCGCAGCCCTGCGCGCCAACTGGGCCACCATCAACAAAAACTCAGGCACCGCCGAATGCGCAGGCGTCATCAAAGCCGACGCCTATGGTCTTGGTCTCGAAGAAATCGCCCACGCGCTCATCGCAGAAGGCGCACGCACCATCTTCGTCGCCACGCTCACAGAAGCCCGCCGCGTCCGCGCCATTGCCCCCGGCGTCATCATCTACGTTCTCGACGGCTTGATGCCCGGCGCCACCGACGCACTCATCGGCTACGACCTCCGCCCCTGTCTCTCAAGCCTCGATGAAGTTCACGAGTGGGCCAACGTCTCGCGCGCACGCGGCCAACGTCTCAACGCCGCCGTCCATATCGACACCGGCATGAATCGACTGGGACTACCACCATCAGAAGTCGATACCCTCGCCGCCGACTCCATGCTGTGGAAAGACTTCAACTGCACGCTTTTGATGAGTCACCTTGCCTGCGCCGACGATCCCAAAAATCCAAAGAACGAAGCCCAGCGCCAACTCTTCGACGCGCTTCGAAAGAAGCTACCTCCGACGCCCGCGAGCCTCGCCAACTCAGGCGGCACATTCCTAGGCCCACAATTCCACTACGATCTCGTCCGCCCCGGCATCGTGCTCTACGGCGGCCGCGCCTTTGAAGGCCACATCAACCCCATGCGTCACGTCGTGACGCTACAAGCCCGCATTCTACAAGTCCGCGATTGCGCCGAAGGCGACACCGTCGGTTACGGTGCGACGTACCGTTGCGACCGACCAACACGCATAGCAACCATTGCCTGCGGCTACGCAGACGGCTTTCTCCGCGCCATCTCACGCAAAGATCGCACCTCAGGTGCCGTCGGCTTCATCGGCCCCCATCCCGTACCCATCGTTGGTCGCGTCTCGATGGACCTCATCACCGCAGATGTCACAGGCGTTCCCTCGGCGCTTGCTCATCGAGGCGCGTGGGTCGAAGTCTTGGGCGCCCGCACCACTGTCGATGACCTAACCGACCGCGCCGGCACCATCGGTTACGAACTCTTGACCCGCCTAGGCCGCCGCGTGCATCGCATCTATGTCGACGGCGACAGTTGACGCCATCACAACTGAGACGCGACACTGAGCAAGGTGAAACGGCGCAAGAGCATTGCCGTCGAGTACGATAGAAAAGGCCCACCCATGCCAGCCCCAAGCATATTCCAACTCGGACCAACGCGCCTGCAATGCGGCGTGACCTTGCCCACCGCACACCTCGCCTACAAAACCTACGGCACCCTCAACGCCCAAAAATCCAACGCCATCCTTTACCCGACATCCTACGGCGCTCATCACACCGATATAGATTGGCTCATCGGCCCCGACCGCATCCTCGATCCCACCAAATACTTCATCGTCATCCCCAACCAGTTCGGCAACGGCCTCTCCTCATCGCCGAGCAACTTGGTCGAACCCTTTGGCCTCGGTCGCAATCCAGCATTTACCCACTGGGACAACGTCCACGCCCAACGCCGATTACTCTCAGAGGTGTTCGGCATCGAGCACCTCGCCATGATTTACGGCTGGTCCATGGGCGGCCAGCAAGCACTCCACTGGGGCGCTATATTCCCGGATCGCGTCGCGCGCATTTGCGCCGTCTGCACATCCGCAAAAACTTCGCCACACAACAAGGTTTTCATCCAAGGTGTGCGCGGCATTCTCACGACCGACGCCGCCTACCAAAACGGTCGCTTCGTCGCGCGCCCCGTGGAATCTCTCCGCGTCTACGGCCGCGCCTACGCCAGTTGGGCCATGAGCCAAGCCTTTTATCGCCGCGAGATGTGGCGCGACGCTGGCTTCAGCTCACTCGAAGACTATCTCGTCCGCGCCTGGGAAGGCAATTTCATGCGCCGCGACGCAGCCGACCTCATATCGATGCTCGACACCTGGACCGCGTCGGACATCTCCAACAACGACATCCACAAAGGCAATCTCAAATCAGCCTTAGGCGCTATCAAAGCCCGCGCCATCATCATGCCAGGCTCAACTGATCTCTATTTCACCACCACCGACAGCGAAATCGAAACGCGCCAAATGCCAAACGCCCAATACCGCCCCATCACGTCGGATTGGGGTCATCGCGCCGGCAACCCCATCCAATGCCCGGAAGACGAAGCTGCCATCCGCACTGCCGTGCAGGAACTCTTGGCAACCTAGGCCGCCACACTCTACCAATATCGACGAACTCCGTCCCAATCTGACACATGCATTCGCAATCCATTTATCTCGTCTGTGAACTGCAAAACAACCTCTGCGCGATATCTTGAACGGCAATACCTGCCCCGGAAAGCAGCCGCCAGAGAAACGCAATGCAGTTTGCCATCACGACTCGTCGCCCACTTTTAATTGTCATCGCAGCAGTCGCTTGGTCAGTCATGGCCAACGCCAATACTCCGACTGTAACAACGCCAACCGCCGCCGGTTGTGATCAAAACGGTGAGCGCACTTTGATGGCCCCAAAGATTCATCAACTCTGTTCCGAACTGATCGCGAAGCCGGGACTAAACGCCAAGACTTACGCAGAAGCCCATTACAGGCGCGCACGCGCTCGATCAGAGCTATATGACTGGACCGGCGCCATGAACGATTTCGATATCGCTATTGAAGCGGATCCGAACAATCCAAATTACTTACGCGCTCGGGCGTGGCGGAACTTTTACCACGGCGATCGCGAAGAGGGTCAAGCCGACTTAGCCAAAGCAATTGAACTCGACCCCACCGATCCCGATAATTTAACATTCAAAATTTCGTGGAAATTGCTACCTGAAAACGAAATCCACGACCTGTTTGAAGAAGCGCTCAAAACCGGCAGAATACGGCCTACAATTCTCAAAAAGCGAGCCGAGTTTCTGTTGAAGCGCAACAATCTCGTTGGCGCAGAAAAAGATGCACGCGAAATTTTGACGTATTCCGACAGCGACCTTAAGGAGCTACAATCAGAATTCGAATCCGGGGTAAGAACAGACCTTAAAACAGCGACACACTTCCTTCTAGGTCGCATATATTACGCCGCCAACGAATTCGCCAAAGCCGAAATCGAATACACAAAGGCAGTCACGGACAATCCCTCAGTTCTGACATTTTACGAACGCGCGAAATTCTATTCAATATTGCCGATGTCGTCCAGGCTCCCTGACCGACGTATGGACGCACTCAAAGATTTAAAACGCGCAACTGAGCTTGGGCCCGACAGATCTTACGCCTTTGATTTGTTGAGCGAGATGCTACAGCGCACTCAGCAATTGCCAGAGGCATTAACCGCCATTGACCAAGCGCTGGAGCTTGACCCAAACAATCCCAAAACCCCTCCCCTACTATGGGCCAAAGCCCGCCTACTTCGCCTAACCGGTCAAACTGAGCCCGCCATCACCACGGCAGTCGCTGCCATGTCCATGGGCATCGAAAAGGGCTCGACGTTCCCGCAGTGGCTCATCGAAAAGCTCGAAAAATACGACTATCTCGGCGAAGCAGACTTTACAAAACGCGGCTTCGAGGCGGTGAACGACGGCATTACTGCCTGCATGCATGACAACAGGTGTTGGTGAGGAGATGAAAATGCAATGCAACCAACGACGAATTTCTTGCCCATTCGCAATCATTTTATGCCTAGCGTTCTCAGCGCCAACGCAAGCCGACCCAGCCCCTTTGCAGCAGACACTCATCGCTGCAAACACTGCGCCGACGTGCGACATCCAATATCAAAGTCGTCGTCAACCGCGCCCGACAGTCGTACAAGCTCGCGTGATGCAGCGTTGGTGCACGCACCAAAATCATGCGCACCAGTCTCGCGTCGCACGCCCTGCAAACCGTGCGGAAGCATCACAATGAAAAAACAAATTGCAATGCGCTATCTGGCGCTCGCATCAATCGTGGCCAGCTTAGCAACTGCCACACCGAGCTTTGCGCAACACAATGCCACCGACCCAAGTCTTGGCACCTCCGGCCGGTTTCAGATGTCTGGCGCGAACTTCCCCGCTTGCCTACTCCAAACGCCTCAAGCAGATCGCAAAAAATGCTTAGAGCCTTTGCCAACCGGCTTGGTCAGTGACGAAGAACTGGCAGCAGTCCACATTCGTCGCGCGAAGCTTTTACTCTGGGACTATCAGCAACCCATCGGTGCCGAAGCCGAAGCCGAAGTCGATGCAGCCCTCCGCGCAACACCAAATTCCGCAGACGTCCTGCATTTTGCAGCACGCCTGACGCTCCATTTGCACTCATATCCCCCCAGTCCGCCGCACATTCAAAAAGGCGCTGCACAAATAAACGCCGCCCTGGCACAGCAGCCCAACGACGTCGCCCTCCGCAACACACTCGCTCACTACGCCATCGCACAAAAACAACCAGCTGTCGCATTCAAGCTGCTATCTGACATTCTCAAAGACAAGCCCGACGATCTGGCGGCGCTCACCACACGCAGTGTACTTTTTGTTCAAAACAACGCGCATGAAGCAGCCGTTGAAGATCTCAATCGCGCACTCATCGTGACACCCAACAATCCAAAACTTCGCCTACAGCGCGCCAGCGTCCTTAACAGTCTTGCTCGCCCAAGCGATGCAATCGCGGACCTTGATGTCGTCTTGAGCGACGACAAAATGAAGCATGACATTGAAGCACGCATGACACGCGCCACCGCTTACCGTCAGCTTGGCAATTTCGAATTAGCCGTCAAAGATATGTCATACATTATCGACGGCCCCGGCAACGGGCAGAAGTTTGTACCCTTGCCCCCGCACATGCAAAGTGGCCTCGTCATGCAGCGCGGCATGGCCTATTTCAAGCTCGGTCGAACAGCAGACGCCATGCGTGACATTGAAACGTCCGTCACTCACAAAGGCACGCAGCACATTTTAAAATTACAGATCACCCTGCGCCAACACGGCTACAGCGCTGTGAAAATTGACGGCAAATTGAGCGATCAAGTCCGCGACGCGCTCCAGGCCTGCTTCGCCGCAGCCGAATGCGGTGAAGTCATAACCAGCAGGCTGTAACAACGCTGCGGCTGCGACGAAGGCATTCTAACGACGCATTCAATCGTCAAACCCGACGTAGCTCACGAAATGCGTATTCGGCTCGCGCACGGATTTGACCGCATTCGCCGAAAAATCGTCATCAGGATAGCCCATGGCGATACAGGTGATGATCACTTGATCCTCGGGAATGTTTGCAACATCGCGCACAATGTCAGAGCGCATGATGCCTTGTCCGTTCACCACTGTCCCAAGCCCACGATCCCACGCCGCCAAGCAAATGCCATACGACAACGCCCCCATATCAAAGTGCGAAATAACACCAGGATCAAGTGAGCGATCATAGGTCAAAACCAATGATACCGGCGCATCAAACTGACGAAATCCGCGCATCACCCAATCCTGCCGCCGCTCTTTGTCATCGCGTGCAATTCCCATCGCTGCAAACAATTGCTTCGCAATGTCCACCTGCCGTTGTCGGTGCACGCCCTCATACGCCTCGTGACTGATAATATCCCGCTTCGGCTTCGCGCCCCCCAGCATCATCTCGGTATTGCGCGTCCGCACCCGATCCAACGGCTCGCCCGTCAGCACATGCACGAACCACGGCTGCGTATTCATCGACGACGGCGCGCCTTTAGCGACCGTAATAATCTCATCAATCAGCTTACGCGGCACCGGATCTTTCTTGTAACCCCGCACACTCCGCCGCGTGCTTACCAACTCTTCAAATTCCATTCCATCCCCCACGACACGAACCACATCGCCCACCCTGACATCCCGCAACCACCTCGCGCAACGCCTTGTGGATGAACACCGAACAATCGGACCGCAATCGCTCCACCCTTCCCCGCCCCCGCAGAATCCTGCCATAACTCCACCATGGCTAAAACTCCGAAAACCATGTTCGTCTGCCAAAACTGCGGCGCTTCCCACACCAAGTGGGCGGGCAAGTGCGCGGGCTGCAATGAGTGGAACACGCTCGCCGAAGAACAAGACTTAAGCGCCACGCCGGGCTCAGGATTGAAGTCAGCATCCAAGGGCCGCGTCGTCGCGTTGGAATCGCTGCAAGGCTCGACACGCGAAGCCCCCCGGATGCCAACCGGTATGCCGGAACTCGACCGCGTCACTGGCGGCGGTATTGTGCCAGGCTCAGCACTTCTGATCGGTGGCGAACCCGGCATCGGTAAATCGACGCTGCTCCTGCAGCTCACAGCAAAACTCGCCGAGCAAGGCCGTCGCGCCTTGTATTTCTCGGGCGAAGAAGCGGTCGCTCAAGTTCGTCTCCGTGCCGAACGCTTAGGGCTTTCAGCCGCCCCCGTCGCCCTCGCGTCAGAAACCAATCTCTCGAACATCCTCGCCACGCTTGATGCCGAACGCCACGTCGATCTCGTCGTCGTCGACAGTATCCAAACCCTGTGGGCCGACGGCCTAGACTCAGCCCCCGGCACCGTCGGGCAAGTCCGCGCCGCCACGCAAACACTCATTCGCTACGCTAAACAAACCGGTTGCGCCGTGCTTCTTGTCGGTCACGTCACTAAGGAAGGCAACATCGCAGGCCCCAAAGTCATCGAGCATATGGTCGACACTGTGTTGTACTTTGAAGGCGACCGTGGCCATCCCTTCCGCATTCTGCGCGGCATCAAAAACCGCTTCGGCGCCACCGATGAAATCGGCGTATTCGAAATGGTCGAAAGCGGACTCGTCGAAGTCGAAAATCCTTCCGCCCTCTTCCTCGGCGACCGCGACACGTCGGCCCCCGGCTCGGCCGTTTTCGCCTCCATCGAAGGCACTCGACCACTCTTGGTTGAAATCCAAGCCCTCGTCGCCCATTCCTCTCTCGGTACCCCACGCCGTGCCGTCGTCGGC
>JABFRJ010000425.1 GCA_013141255.1 Hyphomicrobiaceae bacterium | reverse complement strand
CTTCCACACAATTTGCCCCTTGCGGTCGAGCTTGAACGCGTCCGCCTTGGCACTCACCACACGGCGTGCCCGCATGCCAAGCTCGCGCGTCAGCACCTGCGCCGCAGCCGACCGCGACGCACGACCATCCAGATCTTCGGCTTGCGTCTCAGGAATAAAGCGGAATCCCTTGAGCTTACCAACGTGATGGCTTTCCACCACGACCGAACCATCGTCAGCGATCTGGGCTGTCAGTTCATCTTTGTCCCGCATACCCTTCACCAATGCACTCGCGCGCCTATCAACAAATCGCATGGTCAGCCGCTCATGCAGCGCGTCCGACAACTTGTCCTCGATCTCGCGCGTGCGCTCTTGCCAGAACACCGCATTCTTGAGCCAGTCCGACCGATTGGCAACGAATGTCCACGTGCGAATGTGCGCCAGACGCGTCGACAGCGTATCAATGTCCCCCTCGGTCACTTCCGCGAATGCAACTTGGCTCTGGAACCAGCTCTCCGGGATCAAGCCTTCGTCGCCCTGCAGATGTTTGTAAACTTGCCCTACGAGTTCGGCGTGGTTTTGCGTCGAAATCTTGCGGTAATCGGGGATCTGACACACATCCCACAACTTCATCACCGCGCCACGATTGGTCACCAGCGCGCGGACTTCGGGCTCTTCCGCCAACGCCTCAAGCGCCGCTACGTCGTCGCTCATACGTGCCCGCTGCAAACGCTGCTCGCGCGGACTACGCCGCAAGCTCTCGCGCAACGCTGGCAATGTCGAAAAATCAAGATCGCGCGCGCGCCACTGCAACGTCTTGATCGGCTCGAAAGCGTGATTTTCCAACTGTTCAATCAGCTCCGGTGCCAACGACGGAATACCGTTCGTCACACCAAACGTGCCGTCGTTCAAATGCCGCCCAGCGCGGCCCGCAATCTGCGCCAATTCCGCTGGCATCAACTCGCGATACACCTGGCCATCAAACTTCCGCGTGGCCGCCAGAGCAACGTGATCCACGTCGAGATTAAGCCCCATGCCGATGGCATCAGTCGCAACAATAAAATCCACGTCGCCATTCTGGAACATCGCCACTTGCGCGTTACGCGTGCGCGGACTGAGCGCCCCGAGCACAACCGCCGCACCACCGCGCTGCCGCCGGATCAATTCTGCAATCTCGTAAACTTCCGCAGCCGAGAACGCGACAATTGCCGAACGCGCCGGCAATCGCGTAATTTTTTTCTCGCCCGCATAGGTCAACTTGGACAGCCGTGGCCGCGCAATAAAATTCGCGCCAGGGATCAACTCGGCAATCGCGTCCCGCATCGTACCCGCGCCGAGAAACAACGTCTCCTGCCTGCCGCGCGCGTTCAGCAAGCGGTCAGTAAACACATGCCCACGTTCCGGATCAGCGGCCAGTTGGATTTCATCAATCGCCAGAAAATCAGGATCGACATCACGCGGCATCGCCTCGACCGTGCATACCCAGTACCGTGGGTTGTCCGGCTTTATCTTTTCTTCGCCCGTGATCAGAGCCACATTGGCAACGCCGACACGCGCCACCACTTTTTCATATACTTCCCGCGCCAACAGTCGCAGCGGCAACCCGATCATGCCCGTGGAGTGGCCGAGCATGCGCTCGATAGCGAGATGGGTCTTACCGGTATTCGTCGGACCCAACACCGCAGTGACTTGGCGGGCGCGGGTCTCAGTGTTGAAGCTCATGCGTACTCTCTCCGGGCGCGTGAGCGCCTAAGGCGGCGCCCACATGGTCGTGTGTCGCGAACACTGGTGAGCTCACTATGGAACCGCCAGCCTCCGCAGCCGTATAACAAGGCCGCCAGAGGGATGGCATTGAGGTGCGTCCAATTCAAGCGCAAAGCGACAAGATTATTCGCCGTTCAGAAATTTCTGTGTCGCCGATCACGCGAGCTGTCATTAATTTAACAAATAACGGCCAACCAGAAGCTGCCGACACGGCAAATAACACAATGCCGGACACGAAGGTCCGGCACATCGTCGAAGGCAGTAAACCGTCTGGCAATTATTGCGCAAATGCCAGTTGCTGTTGCCCATTATTGACTAACATCACACGCCGTGACACCAGCGTCGCCGAACCCGCGACCGTCGGGATTGTCACCTTATGCGGCACAAAGATCGTCGTCCCGGCTAATGGGCGCATGATAATCTCGATCCCATTCGATTGCGCCAACTGTTGGGTATCCTGGTCCGCTTTATGCCCAGCAATCGGCACGTATTTCACGCGGCAAACATAGCCCGGCACCGCCTCGCCACCTTGCCCACCACCCAGCGTCACCTGCCCACGCGGGCTCAGCATTAGATCAAAGCGCTGCTTACCGTCATAAATCGGCAATCTCTTGGTGCAAGGGTTGTCTTGCGCCTGCGCCAAAGACAGCACCGCCGTCATCGGATCAAGCACGCCCTTGAGATGCTGCGCCTGCACCGGCACAATGCCCTCGCGCGGTGGCGACGGTGGCTGATGCAGCACCTGGCTCACCTGATCGCCTTGAAACGCCATGCGTGTCGAGCCGCTCTTGAGCGTGCCACTGAATTCAAAATTGAAGCTGGCGGGCTTAGCCACATTGCCAGTGAGCTGCCCCGTAGTTTGCGTCACGCCCTGCCACTGGATCGCACCGAGCAGAAGCGACATCGAAGCGTTGCCCTTGAGGGTGTAACTGCCACCCTCCTGCGACGAACTAAACTCGTAGGTACCGACATTGATACCATTGAAATTGATGTCGTATAGCGCGGTCACGCGCTCGGGCAGCGATCCGGCCAGACTTGGGTTACTACCACCGGCGACAAGCGCAGCAGCGGCAAATGCATAACAACTGACACGCGACAAAGAACGGAACATCGAACACGCCTCGATACAACGCAACGGGGGACAGCAGGCCAAAGAGACAATCCAGTAAGAACCACGAGGTAGGCAGGTTCCAACCAAAAAACCGACAGGCGATGCTTACGCCAGACCCAAAAGGCTAAAACCCGTTTGAGTCGTTTCTGTGATCACCTCTCCCGTGACCTTACGAGCCGAAGGTAAACAACTGGTTGCCAGCAGAGTCGGAACGAGACGGTTTCCAAAGCCAATTGCGTGACCTAACGCCGCCACATCAACGCGGCGACAACCCCAATCAGCGCACCAACTGGGCCGGCAATCAGCGCTGACGTCATCGCCACCTCCACCGATTTATCGTGCGCATTCCCAGAAAATAGTCCGATTAGCACGACGCCAGCCGCCACACCAACGGCATACCCGACCACAAGCCCAAGCAAAAATCGTACGGTTTTTGGCATCTGCATCCCTTCACTCAGCGAACCATTACACACGACAGCCGCAGTCTGAAATCCGTTGTTACCTTCGTTCAGAGCAGGCAAGCAAAATAGCAATTTCTCCCAAGTCAGGGCCGAACAATTCGAGTAGCGTCCCATAAGCACCCCGCGAGACACACGCCCATGCTTGATTTGAAGCAACATTCGGAACGCACAATAGGTTCGTTCAGTCGCAACATGATTGCGTGCCTGATATTGGCCGCGACGACATTACTGCCGCAACGTGCGACTGCCGAACCCTCAGCAGCATTTCAAACCAAGTCACCATTTCATCGCGCCAAAGATGCCGACGGCCAAACCATCCCCTGCCGCTGCTCATTCCATGGCCAACTCGTCCCGCTCGGCACGCTCATTTGCATGTCAACGCATCTCGGCACTCAGATCGCGCGCTGCGATCTTGACGTGAATGTCACCTCCTGGGTACCAACTGGCATTCACTGTGAAACCAGCCAAATAACGGTGCCTTCAAAAGCCAACAAAAGTTGATCCATTCCATGTCAACCGACACCAAAATTCACGCCGAGTTAAGCGCCCTAAACGCGCGCTTCATCCACAATTACATCACCCGCGATGTGGCCTCCCATGACGCCATCACGCATCCGCGCTTCGTCAACATCAGTCCGTCAGGTCGCTACTGGACCAAGGAACCCTATCTCAAGTATTGGGCGACAGCGTTCGACCCAAACGTGGTGATCTATTGGGACGTCCGCGACGAACGCATCGACATTTTCGGCGACACCGCGCTCGTTCGTGCGACCAACAAACACACCCTCCGCCAAAACGGCCAAGACATAACAGGCCAAGACATAACAGGCATGACCACATACACTGACACTTACATCCGCGAAAACGGTCGCTGGCTCTGCATCCAAGCGCAACTGACAACCGTCACGCCCGAGTTCTACCCCTCAGACGACACAATCATTTCAGTCTATCTACGCGGAGTGAAACAACCACTATAACGCGGGTGCCGCTCACACCTGACCACGCGCAGCTAACGGCACCACCGCCGCCATCCCATCCGCACTTACTATCAAGGCGCAGAAATACAGCCACCACCCATCGGCAGACAATGTCGGCCACCTTTACCAGCACCATTTGCTGCACCGGCAAGCCCGGAGCGACCACCATCACCCATCGCAGCCCCCCGCATTGCCGACGCCATAAATGATCGTGGAATTTCCTTGGCAATGACTTGAGGTCGAAGCGGAGCCGTCATGCGCTGAGCCCCCGAAAGCGTTTTTGCCGAGGCGTCATTTGCTAGACCAAACATGCCTCCGGCAAAGATGCTAAGGAACAAAAGTGCGGGTAACGTGTGACGAGTGGACATAGCAAACTCCGTTAGGTTCAGATTATTATTGCCCGATACAGAGAACCAGAGCCGATGGTCGTCAGCCTCTCTCACTGTCAAATCATCGTGCGCAAACCTCAACTTGTTCCGCTGTTTTCAACGAAACAGGAACCACCACAGCTTCAAGTTTTGTTGCGCCCTCCCGCCATCGGTAGCGCCGTGTTGAACTTCACTTGCTTCAACGCAAACGACGACCGAATGCTCGACACACCCGGCACTTTCGATAACCGCTCAACAATAAACCGCTGTACCGCAGGCACATCCGCCACCAACACGCGCAGCATGTAATCGCTGTCGCCCGTCATCAGGTAGCATTCCATCACCTCAGGCATAGCGACGATGGCCGCCTCAAACGCCACCAGCGACGCGCCAACCTGCTTCTCCAAACTGACCTGGATAAATACGCTCACATCGAGCCCGAAGCGCTGCGGATCAAGCAGCGCCACGTAGCGCCTAATCAGCCCCGAGGCCTCGAGCGCCCGTACGCGGGCCAAACATGGACTCGGCGACAGCCCGACGCGAGCCGCCAGCTCAACATTGCTGATCCGCGCATCCTCCTGCAAAACCTCAAGAATTTTGGCATCCATACTGTCCATGCAACCGCCTGAAGCATATTATGCTGTCAAACACAGCCCAGACGATCCAATATTCCATAAAGCGGTGGCCAAGCAACACCTTCGGCAGCACCTGCCGCACGTCATTAGGTAAAATGACACCAATTCCAACGACCCTGACGCCAAAGGAGCGAATCATTTCATGGGCGTAGAGCCAAAATTTGAAACCGAGCCTCAGCTTAAAACCGACGCCGATCCGGCCGAAACCGCCGATTGGATCGCGGGCCTTGAAGCCATGGTGCGCCATGCCGGACGCGACCGCGCACAATTCATCTTGGGCCAGCTCGAAGAGAAGGCCAAAGAACTCGGCGTCATCTCTGTTGCGCCCCCCTATTCGCCCTACCGCAATACCATCGCGCTCGAAGAACAGGGCCACTTCCCCGGCGACCTCGCGCTTGAAGAACGCATCACCTCGATCATCCGCTGGAACGCCATGGCCATGGTATTGCGCGCCAACCAAGCCTATGGCGATTTAGGCGGCCACATCGCGAGCTACGCCTCCGCCGCCGAAATCTTCGAACTCGGCTTCAATCATTTCTTCCGCGGCCCCGACAGCCAACACGGCGCCGACCTCGTCTTCTTCCAACCCCACTCCGCCCCCGGCATTTACTCCCGTGCCTTCCTCGAAGGCCGCCTCGACGAAAGCAATCTCAACAAATATCGACAAGAAATCGGCGGCAAGGGCAAAGGGCTCAGCTCCTACCCCCATCCTTGGTTGATGTCAGGGTTCTGGCAGTTCCCAACGGGCTCGATGGGGCTCGGCCCCATCAGCGCTATCTATCAGGCCCGCTTCATGCGCTACCTCGAACATCGCGGCCTCGCCAAAACCGAGGAACGCCATGTCTGGGGCGTCTTTGGCGACGGTGAAATGGACGAGCCGGAAAGCTTAGGCGCACTCTCCCTCGCCGCCCGCGAAAAGCTCGACAACTGCACTTTTATCATCAACTGCAATCTGCAGCGCCTCGATGGCCCCGTGCGCGGCAACGGCCAGATTATTCAAGAATTAGAGAGCATCTTCCGTGGTGCTGGCTGGAACGTCATCAAAGTACTATGGGGCGGCGATTGGGATCAGCTGTTCTCGCGCGATAAAACCCACTCGCTGCTGAAGCGTTTCGCCGCCACCGTCGACGGCAAATACCAAACACTCGGCGCCAAAGACGGCGCCTATAACATCGCCAATTTCTTCGGCGAAGACAAAGACGCCCAAGCCCTCATCGCCCACATGACCGACGCAGAGATCGACCAACTCAAACGCGGCGGCCACGACTTCCGCAAGCTCTACGCAGCCTTCGCCGCAGCCAAAGCCACCAAAGGCAAACCCACCGTCATCCTCGCCAAAACTAAAAAGGGCTACGGCATGGGCGGCGCAGGGGAAAGCCGCATGACCGCGCACCAAGCCAAGAAGCTCGATTTAGAGGGCCTAAAAGCCTTCCGCGACCGTTTCGCTCTGCCATTGTCCGACGACGACGTCGCCAAGATCAGCTTCTATCGCCCCTCCGATAACTCGCGCGAAACCACATATCTCAAGGCACGCCGCTCAGCCCTTGGTGGCGCACTGCCGCAGCGCACGACAAACGCAACGCCTATCACTATTCCAGCATTGTCTGCCTATGCCGACTTCGCACTGCAATCGGCAGGCAAAGAAATGTCGACCACCATGGCGCTCGTGCGCTTGTTCGGCAATTTGCTGCGCGACAAAACACTCGGCCCCCGCATCGTCCCCATCGTCGCCGACGAAGCCCGAACTTTCGGCATGGCCAACTTGTTCCGCCAAATCGGCATCTACTCGCCCTTAGGCCAGCTCTACGAACCCGAAGATGCGGGCTCGATGTTGAGCTACAAAGAATCCAAAGACGGCCAGTTGCTCGAAGAGGGCATCACCGAAGCTGGCGCTATGGCCTCTTGGACCGCAGCAGCGACAAGTTATTCAACGCACAGCCTCGCCATGCTGCCGATGTACATCTACTACTCCATGTTTGGCTTCCAACGTGTCGGCGATCTGATCTGGGCGGCAGCCGATCAACGCGCACGTGGCTTCCTCGTCGGTGCCACCGCAGGCCGCACCACCCTCGGCGGCGAAGGCTTACAGCACCAAGACGGCACGTCCCATGTCGCGGCTGCCACGGTGCCCAACTGCCGCGCCTATGACCCCACCTTCGCCTACGAACTCGCCTACATCATTGACACCGGCGCCCGCCGCATGATGACAGAAGCGCGCGACGAATTTTATTATCTCACCGTCACCAACGAAAACTATGCCCAACCCTCCGCACCTGCAGGCATCACTGCTGACGCCATCATGAGCGGCCTATACCGCTACCAGTCGCACAATCCCGACGCAGCACGCGCCAAAATCCGCCTCCTCGGGTCCGGTGCCATCCTGCGCGAAGTCATTGCCGCAGCCGAACTCCTGCGCGACGACTGGTCAATCGCATCTGATGTCTATTCCGCTACCAGTTTCCCAGAAGTCGCCCGCAACGCCGCCGCCATAGAACGCTGGAACCGTCTCCATCCCGCAGACAAACCACGCCTCAGCACCCTCGAAACCGAACTCGTAGGCGACACGCCCATCGTCGCCGCAACCGACTACGTTCGCGCACTCCCAGGGCTGATCGCGCCATACCTACGCGCCCGCTACATAACCCTCGGCACCGACGGCTTCGGTCGCTCCGACACACGCTCAGCCCTTCGCGCGCATTTCGAAGTCGACCGCTACCACATCACGCTCGCCGCCCTCGATGCGCTTGCTCGCGACGGCCACATCCCACGCGCAACCCTCACCGCAGCCATCGCCAAATACAACATCGACACCGACACGCCCGAACCCTGGACGACTTGAGAAAACAGAAAGGAGCCGACGCACATTAGGTAACGCTGATACAGTTTTCCCAGTCCTTGCCCGCCCAACGATGAAACAGGCGCGCATTAGGAAAAGTGTGTAGCGGTTTTCCTTAAAAATGCGCGCCCAACCAAAATGAGCAACCGCACCCTCGCTGACATCTACGCCACGCCAACCGTTCGCGCCCTCGCGCGCGAACTCGGCGTTGATTTGAGCCATGTGGAGGCTTCAGGTCCAAAGGGTCGTATCCTGCGCGAAGACGTGCAGCGCTACATCAAGTCGGCCCTCAGCCACACACCCGCAATCGCAAGTGAAGCACCTCAAGCCTTCATCCCACAAACAGCACGTCCTCCAGCACCGGTTGCCGCACCAATAGCGCTCCCAGACTTCGGCAAGTTCGGCGCCATCGAACGAAAGCCACTGTCGCGCATCCAACGCATTTCAGGCCCAGCGCTGCATCGCGCCTGGATCACAATTCCCCACGTTACCAACTTCGACGAAGCCGACATCACAGATTTGGAAGCCTATCGCGTCACCCTCAACGCCGACGCAAAGGCCGACAAACTAACAATACTCGCCTTTCTCATGAAGTTAAGCGCCCTGACATTACGCAAATTCCCTGAGATCAATGCCTCCCTCGACGGCGACACTCTGATCTTGAAGCGCTATGTCCATGTCGGCTTTGCCGTCGACACACCCGGTGGCTTACTCGTGCCGGTCGTGCGCGACTGTGACACCAAAGGCGTGCGCGAAATCGCACGCAACATCTCCGACCTCAGCACGCGTGCCCGCGACGGAAAACTCAAAGCCGATGACATGCAAGGCGGCACGTTCTCGATCTCATCGCTTGGCGGCATCGGCGGCACAGGCTTCACGCCGATCATCAACGCGCCTGAAATCGCTATTCTCGGTGCCGCTCGTGCCAGCATCAAGCCCGTCTGGAACGGTGCAGAGTTCACGCCGCGCCTGATCTTACCGTTGTCGATGTCGTGGGACCATCGCGCCATCGACGGCGCCATAGCCGCACGCTTCTTGGCCCACCTCACCTATTTGCTCGCCGACCTCCGCCGCGCTTTGCTCTAAAGCAAAACAACGCTTGAGCCGCCGACCGGTTTTCCGCCACACTCAGTCAACACCTGAGCACACGGACCGGAGTCGAGCGTCATGACATCAGCACCCACCGAGAAAACCGGCGTCAAATATCACGTCCGCGACGGCATCGCCTCCATCACTATGGAGAGCCATCCGGTCAACGCCATGTCGCTCTCCATGATCCGCGCCATCGTCGCCAATTTCAAACACGCAGCCACCGACCCAAATACCCGCGTCGTTGTCTTGAAAAGCGCAATTCCAGAGCGCTTCTCCGCCGGCCTCGATCTCGCGCGGCTCATCTCCCAACCGCAC
>JABFRJ010000016.1 GCA_013141255.1 Hyphomicrobiaceae bacterium | reverse complement strand
CAACAGGGCCCCATGTGACACCTCGTACATATTCCAATATTCGCATATTTGATATAGGCTGGATGTGCTTGTGCGAAATGCACAGATGGGGGCCGTAAGAGCCTTAGGATAGTACGTACCAAGCTTGTACGTGCTGGGAAGAAACGACAGGGGACGACATGCGTGCATTGGCCGAGATCATTCAACAGAACCCTGGGGCATGGCTGGCGTGGGGCGGTCTCCTAATTGGGATCGTGTTTGGATATGTCGTTTACCGCACCAATTTTTGTACCATGGGGGCGATTTCAGATTTTGTGAACCTCGGCGATTGGCGGCGATTTCGTGCTTGGATCTTGTCGACCGCAATCGCGATCATTGGCGTGCAAGTCCTTGTTGCGACGGGCGCATTGCCACTCGGTAAAACCATGTACTTGGCGCCTTCGCTGAACTGGCTTGGCAACATCCTGGGCGGCGTGCTGTTCGGCTATGGGATGGTATTCGCGGGCGGATGTGCCAGCCGCAATCTTACGCGTATCGGTGGCGGGGATTTGCGCTCGGTCGTGACATTGTTGGTGATGGCACTGTTTGCGTTTGTGGCTATTGGCGGTCTGCTTGGACCAATCCGGGCCTGGGCTGAGCAACTTACCAGCATCAATTTAGCGTTCCTTGGTGTTACCACACAGAGTGTTGGCGACATCGTTGGCGTTGTGACGCGTGTTGGGGTGCGGACCGGCAATATGATTGTTGCTGCGGCACTGGTGGCTGCTGCATTTGTCTATTGCTTCAAGGATCAAGAATTCAGATCTTCGCCCATTCATATCATTTCTGGCGTTGCAATTGGCCTTATCGTGACTGCAGGGTGGGCGTTGACCGGTTTAGCGTTTGACGAACTGGCAGAAAAAACCGTCGCCCCAATTTCGCTTACGTATGTACGGCCAACGGCAGATGCCTTTGATTGGCTGCAGCGGTTCACCGCCGGACGGATGCCCGGCTTTGGCGTGACGACGGTGTTCGGTGCGATTATCGGCGCATTCGTTGCGGCCAAATCAATGGGTCGATTTAAGTGGGAGTCGTTTGGTAGCGTGCCGGAAATGAGGCGCAACATGATGGGCTCGGCATTGATGGGCGTCGGCAGCGTTCTGGCGCTTGGATGCACTGTGGGCCAAGCGATTACGGGCGCGTCGACACTGGCGCTTGGTTCGTTCCTGACGTTTGCCGGCATCGTGTGGGGTGGCGTGCGCGGCATGAAGAAGATGGAAGCAATCATGATGGACGAAGTGTGACGCCGGGTCCCGCTTCGCCGTTTGGTCATCAAGCCCTTTCACACTTCAACACTGGTGCCGCTATGTCTGAAACGAATTGTCCGAATGCCAATCGCGGCTATGACGCAAGCGAACCATTGCAGCCGTTTGCCCTTGCTGCCGACATCGCCATTGGCCGGGCGCCGATGCTGGATGAATTGGCGCTGCTCCATGCCGCCGGATTTCGGTCTGTGATCAACAATCGTCCCGATACCGATGCAAACTGCTTGGTAACCTCGGAGGCCTGTGGGGCTGCGGCACAAATGCAAGGATTGGGCTATGCGCATATTCCGGTCGAGGGGCGCAATCCGCTCGAGAAGGACGTGCGGGCGTTTGCCGAGGCGCTGGCGTCATTGCCGAAGCCAATTTATGCGTGTTGCGCGACTGGTGGACGGTCGAGCGCATTGTGGGCGATGGCGTCGGTACGTGAGGCTACGACCGATGAATTAATCGCGAAATGTCTCGAAGCGGGCTTCGACGTCAGTGGGCTCAAGGCTAAAATGGATATGCGCCGCGAGATGCTCGAAGACGACGAGTGATCGCTCATATTTTATCGAAATATTGCACCTGGTGATTGCCCCGCTCGTAGGGCAACCGAATTGATCGCTCTGGCGCTTGGCGTCTCGCCTCCTGGGGAAGACTAGTCGACTGCAAGCTGATGACTGCAGCCATTTACCCGCGTGTGACGGTTACACCACTGGAGCCTGACGGAGCGACCGTCTTTTTCTTTTTCAGGTAGCCACCGACGACCTCCCAGATGGGCGGGCCTTCAGTGCCTTCGTTGACGGAGGCCCAACCGCTGACCACATAATCTTTGGTGGCTTCGATTGCCGTGCCGGTCTTGGCCATTTTCATATTCGAAATACGCTGACCAGCAGGCTTGTCGACAGCGATGGCATAGGTCATGCCGCCGACGCGGACCATGTCGCCACCTTGCTGATAGTAGGGATCTGGATTGAACAGATTGTCGGCGACGTCTTCAAGTATGGTTTTCAGCATCTCACCCGACATCTTGTTGCGGTACACGTTCGGGTAACTTATGGCGGTGGCGTTGTAGACATCGTCCCAAGTGATGGCCTCGCCAGGCACGATGGAATTGCCCCAACGGAAGCCAGGCGAGAGAGAAATTTCTGCGTCACGCTCGGAAATCAATGCGTCACAAATCACGTCATCCAGCGTGCCGTTAAAGTTGCCACGCCGGTAGAGCAGCGTTTCTGTGCGGGCGAGCTCTGTTTTGAGCAACGCCTCATGGGGCGCGCGAATGTCGGCGATGAGCTTCGCAACCTCTGGATCGGGTGTGATCACGTCTGCCAGAACTGGGATCAGTGCGTAACTGTAATCTTTGATCTTGCCGTCTTTCACGTCGAGGTCGAGGCGAGACAAGAATTTGGTGTGTGAGCCTGATGCAATAAGTAGCGTATTGCCAACTTTGATTGGGAC
Organism: Hyphomicrobiaceae bacterium; assembly: GCA_013141255.1. Taxonomy (GTDB): domain Bacteria; phylum Pseudomonadota; class Alphaproteobacteria; order Rhizobiales; family Hyphomicrobiaceae; genus JABFRJ01. The sequence continues at coordinate 6,838 of JABFRJ010000016.1, read as the reverse complement.
GGGCAAGGCGTCGTGGGTGTGACCGGTCAAAATGACGTCGATGCCTTCAACGCGGGAGGCAAGTTTGCGATCGACATCGAAACCGTTGTGAGAGAGCAGCACAACGACTTGGGCGCCAGCCGCGCGAGCGGCAACGACATTGGCGCGCACATCTTGTTCGCGGATGCCAAAGGCCCACTTCGGCATCATATAGCGTGGGTTGGCGATAGGTGTGAAGGGGAACGCCTGGCCGATGACCGCTATCTTGGTGCCAGCTTTTTCGAAAAACTTGGTCGACTTGAAGACGGGTTCATCGAATTCATTATCGCGTATATTGCTGGCGAGGAAAGCCGCTTTCACTTTGCCGGCCGAGTCCTTGTCACCGAACAGCTCAGTCACGCGCTTGTGGCCGAGCGTGAATTCAAAATGACCTGTTGTCGCTTCGAAACCCAGCGCGTCCAATATCTTGGCCATGTCGTCGCCTGCGGATTTCAATACCGTATAGGAGCCATGCAAGGTGTCACCGCCGTCAAGCACGAGTGTGTTGTCGGCGCCGCGTTCTGAGCGGATAGACTTGATGAGCGTCGCCATGCGATCCATGCCGCCGATACGGCCGTAGGATTTGGCCAGCGCCGAAAAGTCCTGATCGGTCAGAGCATACTGAAGATGTGAACCTGGCTTGATGCCAAATTTGGCTAAAAACTCTTTGCCTGTGACGTGCGGTGGCAAGCCATTATTGTCGCCGACGCCGATATTGATCGACGGCTCGCGGAAATGAATTGGCATCAACTGACCGTGGCAGTCGGTCATATGCAGGATAGTGAGCTTGCCCTTTGGCGAAGCGCGTAACAGATCGGCTTGGGTGATCTTTTGCTGCGCAGACGCACGCGCCATGTTGGCGGCAAGGCCTGCGGGCAGTGCTCCAACTGCTAACGCCACTTGAAGAAAATCGCGACGAGACAACATGAGACACCTTTGCGTTGTTCGTTTGTTTTGCGGCCGACTTAAACCGAACAGAGAAATGGCGCGCACTCAAAATAAGGGCGCGCCATTTTGTACGTTTTACTTGTTGACCGGGCTGTCCGGAGACATCAGCAGCGCCGTCAAATCCTTGACTTGGTCGATCGATAAGATGCCGTTCAATCCAAAGCGGGGCATCAGTGAGCACGGAAAGACAGCATGGCTGTTGTAGATTTTTTCGTAAGCAGCCTTGGTGTCAGCTTCCGTGAATTTGCGGATTTTGCCGTACTCCAGCAATGACGGGCCGATGGTGCCATATGACACTTCCTGCTTTGTCATCTGGTGGCAGGCGTAGCAGTTGCCACCGTTGGGGTTGGCTGCGGGATAGTCAGTGAAGCGCATGCCGTAGCCAGATTGGGCAATGCGTTCGCCTTTCTGCCAGTCGCCCAACAGTTTGCCGTCGTCAGGATATTTCATCGACGCCTTGGCGGAAGCTTCGATCTTCTTGGCGTCGTCCGCTTTCGGTGCATTGTTGGTGGCTGAGCATATTTTCATAGTCTCGTCGCCTTCAATGCGACCAGCCCAGTCGGCTGGCGCTGCTTTGAAAGCAGTTTTTAACATGGCGTCGATGCGGGCAGGGTCAATGGCGGGCTTTGATTGTGCGAGTGCCAACGTGGCTGCCACTGATACGCCTAGCACGGCGGCGAGGATGGTTTTGGTCTTGCTGATCATGATGGTGCCCTCAACGCTTCATACCGGGGGCAGCGACATCGCCACCTTCAGCAGTTTTGACCATGTAGGCGATCAGAGCATTTGATACTTCTGAGCCCATTTGAACGCGGTGCATGCGCATCTGCCAGAAGCAGTCGAGAACGCGATGTTGCATCGTCATAACGTGCGTCGACGACACGCGATATGCGGGCCACTCGCCGACAACCTTCTTTGCTTCCTCAGGTTTCGAGAGGAAGGGTAGGGGTTGTAAACGGATGCGCTTTCCAGAATCGGCGTGGCAGGTCGTGCAGGCGAAATCAAACGGTCCCATGCGGCGGTTGAAGAGGACTTTGCCGACTTCAACTGCATCCACCTCTTTTGGATGATCTAATTTTGCGGCGAACTTCATGCCTGCTGATTTCGACGCAATCCAAGTGGCGATGCGTCCCACTTCTTTGACGCGAGCGCCGCCGCCGGGGTGGGGGTTTTTGAGGAATTCGCTATTGTCGATGCCTTGCAGCTTTTCGCGACACCAAAGAATTCGAGTTTCGGTGTCCATAACGCGGTCGGCGTCGGCAAAATACTTAGGTAGCGCAGCAAAAGCGCCGTCAACTACGCCCGGACCTTTGCCCAGATCGCATTTTTCGAGTGACACGTTATTGGGGCCCGCAGGCTTTTTCCAAAGAGCCTCGCCATCATCCGCATCCAGCAAGGCTGGGTTGGACCATGGGTCTGCTTTCATCATTTGTCGGTATTTTTCGAGCTCGCGCTCGACAGCATCTTGCTGCGCTGCAGCACGGTCAAAAGTGGCCGTACCTAACAGGGCTATCGCTGCCACTATTGTGCGTAGTGATTTCATGGTGACGCCTCCCTGCGCCTACTGTGTGGGTCCCATTTCCTGGGACTCCGTGATGTAGCGTGTTATTTTTTTACGCCAAACCAAATTGTAGATGGCGCGGCAACCACGCTTATATTCGAATATGAGCATGTTTGCAGGTTTCTGCAAAGTGCCTTCGTGACTTCAGATGCTGTCTAACGGTATCGACAATATCATTCCTGAACTTTTCCGCGTTGGCTCGCTAAATATTCGCGCAATCACCCCTTTCCTAAAAAGCGCATCAGGTTGCTGGCATGCCAGCGAAGGCGCCCACCCCGACCGCATCATCATTCTTTTGGGATGACCTTACGCGCTTGCGCTAAAATGCGCGCGTGACCGAGCAATGAGGATCAAAAATTTTGTGACGGGCTCAATTCTGGCTCTGCTCAGGGACGCGATGTCGACGCGTGTTGTGGTTCGACTTTACGTACTCGTTCGCGGTGCCAAGCGTAGATGCCGCTTATGATGATAATTGCAGCGCCGGTGAGCGTCCAACGGTCGGGTATGTGGCCGAACATGACATAACCGACGACCACAGCCCAAATAAAGAGAGTGTAGCTATAGGGCTGAAGCAGTGCAGCTTCGGTGGTGGCCAGTGCTTTAATCATGGCGATGTGTGCGGCACAGCCGAGCATGGCTATCGCAATCAACAGTATCCAACCATTGGTTTCGGGCCAGACCCATAACGGCGGACCGACGACTGACGTCGCGCCGAGGCCGACGACGGCCGTCCATAGCGTGGTTGTTTCAGTGCGATCAAAGCGCGCGCAATAGCGCAGGATGATTTGATAGCTCCCCCAGAGTACGGCCGCAGTTAATGCAATCAGGATCGGAGGTTCTATTTTTTCGAAGCCTGGGCGGATAATGAGTAGGACACCGACAAAGCCTGCGACGACGGCGGCCCAACGCCGTGGCCCCACCTTTTCACCTAAGATCGGGACTGACAGCGCAACAACGATTAGGGGGGAGGCGGCAGCAACAGCATGAACATCGGCCAGTGGCATGAATTTGAACGCGACCATGAAGGCTGCGCTTTCCAAGACAAGCAAGAGGCCGCGACTGAATTGGAGGATAGGGCGCGCACTGGTGGCGAGTGATTTGAAATCAGTCGTTTGGTTGGCAAGTAACGCTATGGCCACAGCGGTAAAAAAAATATTTCGGACCCACATAATCTGAGGGACGGGCAGACTTTGCGAGAGGATTTTGGCCAGTCCGTCCATGATCGCGAAGGCTAGCATGGCTGCTAAAACAAGCCCCACACCCCAAATTGGGCGTGGGATGGGCGGTGCTTTTGGCGTGATGGTCACTCGGTTTTTATTTCGCTTTCAGTCATCACGCGGTTGCCTTGAAAGACTCGCGATGTCGTAAATGCAATATCAGTCGATGTCTTCGACTTTGGTAGCTGCGCCGCCCGACATGCGCTGAGCTAACGCACTTTCGATAAAGCTATCAATGTCGCCGTCGAGCACGTTATCTGGATTGCCGGACTGCGTGCCTGTACGCAGATCTTTGACCATTTGGTAGGGCTGCAACACATACGAGCGGATCTGATGACCCCAACCGATATCCGTTTTGGCAGACTGGTCGGCGGAGGCTTTTTCTTCGCGCTTTTTCAATTCCAGATCATAAAGTCGCGCCTTCAGACGTTTGAATGCAATTTCTTTGTTCTGATGCTGCGAGCGCTGTTCCTGAGCGAAGATGATGATGCCAGTTGGTTTGTGGACCATGCGGACAGCAGATTCGGTACGGTTGACAGACTGACCGCCTGCGCCCTGGCTTCGGGTGAAGGTGATGTCCAAATCAGCTGGATTCAACTCGATGTCAATTGAGTCGTCGATCACCGGATACACTTGAATGCTTGAGAACGACGTATGACGGCGGGCATTGCTGTCGTAGGGCGAGATACGCACCAAGCGATGCACGCCGCCTTCAGTCTTAAGCCATCCGTAGGCACCCTCGCCTTTGATTTCGAGGGTTGCGCCTTTGATCCCGGCTTCTTCGCCTGGGCTCAAATCGGTCAATGTTACCTTCATTCCGTGGCGTTCAGCCCAGCGCGTGTACATGCGCAGGAGCATGGATGCCCAGTCCTGGCTTTCGGTGCCACCGGCGCCGGCGTGGACTTCGAGGTAGGCGTCCATGCCGTCGGCTTCGCCCGAAAGCAATGCTTCGACTTCGCGGCGACGGGCTTCAGCGCTTAGGCGAGCAAGCAGAGCCTCGCCTTCAGTTACGCTTGCTGCGTCGTCCTCGGCCTCACCGAGTTCAATCAATGTGAGTGCGTCTTCGTATTCGCTTTCGAAGGACTTAAAAGCGTTCAGCGCTTTTTCGACCGTCTGACGCTCGCGCATCATTTTCTGCGCTGCTTTCGGATCATTCCAGAAATTGGAGTCTTCGGTCCGGGCATTGAGGTCGGCTAAGCGCTTGGTTGCAGCTTCCGGGTCAAAGATACCTCCGGAGCAAGGCCAAACTCTCTTTGATGGCGTCGGCGTGTTTTTGCGATTCAGCGCGCATGGAAGTCCTCGAATGGGGCCTTGAAAGGCAGAAGCAAGACTGAGCGCTGGCTATAGACTGTTCGGGGTGTCGCTGGCAACGCATAGCGCGGGGCCGGTTGTGGCTTTGAGACAAGAGCGGTCTGGATGCGCCTCTGCGACCAAGACAACCAGCGGGGCCGAATATCGTTGTGGTCAGCTATCGAGCCCGTATGCTTCAGCGATGAGTTGGTAGCTCTTGTGGCGGGCCTGCTCTTCATAGGCCCAGGTGACGATGACAATCTCATCGACACCGGTCTCGGCTACAAGAGCATCGATGCGGGCCTTTACGTCGGCGCCGGTGCCAATGAAGGCCTTATCGTGGAAGGTTTTGAGACGCCCGCGGTCTTCGGTGGTGTAATTGTGCTTCGCGAGCGTTTCGGGATTTTCCAAGGGCAAGAAGATTCCGCGATCTCGATGTAGCCGAAAATGGGCGCGGGGGCCGAACTGGAAGGCTGCTTCTTCGGCTGTGTCGGCTGCCAGGGCCCAAACGCACAAGGCGGAGTACGGTTTTGAGTGACGAAGACTTGCCTTGTAGGTTGAGTTGTAAAAGTGGAGCGCGTCTTTTGTACCTTGGCCATCGGTGAAGAAATAAGCGAAGGCGTAGGGCAGGCCGAAGTGGGCTGCGACTTGGGCACCATAGTTTGAACTGCCAAGTACCCACATTTCAGGTGTTGTGTCACCGGCGGGGAAGGCGCGAACGCCTCGGAAGGGATGACCTTCACGCAGGGGCCGATTGGCGAGCCAATCCTGCAGGTCTTGGATGTCGGAGGGAAATTCATCGGCCCGTTCGTTGGCGCGGGCATTCAATGCCCAGGCGGTGCGACCGTCGGAGCCCGGAGCGCGACCGAGCCCTAAGTCAATGCGACCCGGCGCGATGGCTTCGAGCACGCGAAATTGTTCGGCGACTTTGTAAGGCGCGTAATGGGGCAACATGACGCCGGCGCTGCCGACGCGGATCTTGGTGGTTTGTGAGGCAATCGCCGCCATCAAGATTTCCGGAGCGGAGCCGACGATGGTGTCATTGTTATGATGCTCTGAGACCCAGAAGCGGGCATAGCCCATCTTCTCGGTGGATTTGGCGAGCGCTATGGCGTTGCGGATCGCTTCACCTTGCGGTTTGCCGACTGAAGCGATGGACTGGTCGAGGATGGAGAGTTTGAACGGAACAGCGGCCACGATTCGCACCTAATCAACTGCATGAACCTGGCACGTTGACATGGTTTGCTGGCAACGGGAACCTGCGTTTCTTGAGCATCGAGTTGCGTAGATTAAGGACCGCGCACGCTCACCAATCGCGGCGGCCGGTGCGGCCTTCGCGTTCCATCTGCTCCCACCACAGTTGTGAGCCGAACTTTAATAGGCGCGTATCGCGTGGATACCATCCGTTGGCGTCGGGTCGAACATAGGTCCGTTCGGCTGAGTTGTCGCTTTTTTCGTACTTTTTCTTCGATTTTTCGGACGCTGACGCTATGCTCGTGCTTATGGCGATTGCAAGAAATGCGGCCAATCCGGTCGTGATTTTGGTCATCTGTGCCTCCAATCGCGATGTGCTATCCGAATACTAGTTCGGCTTTCATTCACGGGACAATCACAGCTTCGCGCGTGGGTGCTACGCCGCGAGCGCAGCGGCGGAGTGCCAGCTGCGCTCTTGTTGTGGTTGATGGCTCTGATTAACGCTTTGTCGTGACTGAGAAGGTGATCTCGGCGGCCTTGCCTTCGTTGCCGGCTCGAACGATGGGCTGGCCACAGCCTGGACTTGGTGAGAAGCCCGAGATGTTACAAC
>JABFRJ010000382.1 GCA_013141255.1 Hyphomicrobiaceae bacterium | reverse complement strand
TCTATGCCAACCGCGTTACAGCCTTCATCGGACCATCTGGTTGCGGCAAGTCGACGTTGCTCCGCGTCCTCAACCGTATGTACGATCTCTATCCCGGCCAACGCGCCGAAGGTGAAGTCATGCTCGATGGCGAGAATATCTTGTCGCCATCGATGGATCTGAATTTGCTTCGCGCCCGCGTCGGCATGGTGTTTCAAAAGCCAACGCCATTCCCTATGTCGATCTACGACAACATCGCCTTTGGCATAGGTCTATATGAAAAACTGAGCAGATCCGAGATGGACGCCCGCGTCGAACAAGCCCTCACCCGCGCTGCGCTCTGGAATGAAGTGAAGGACAAGTTGACCTCAAGCGGCCAGAGCTTGTCAGGTGGTCAGCAGCAACGGCTGTGCATTGCACGCACTGTCGCCATCAAGCCCGAAGTCATCCTTCTAGATGAGCCCGCCTCCGCGCTCGATCCAATCTCAACCGCCCGCATCGAAGAGTTGATTGAGGAGTTAAAGGCCGACTACACCATTGCCATTGTCACCCATAATATGCAGCAGGCCTCGCGCACCTCTGATTATACAGCCTTCATGTACCTCGGCGAATTGATCGAGTTTGGTCCCACCCATCAGACCTTCACTAATCCGCGCAATCCCCGCACACAAGACTACATCACTGGCCGTTTCGGTTGATTGACCTGTCTCCCGTCAACCCATCATTAGAAGGTAGGTCATGTCCTCACACATCGTTTCATCATTCGATGCGGAATTGCAGAAATTAAGTACACTTATTGCTGATATGGGTGCGATTGTCGGCGCTCAAATCGAACACGCCTCCGACGCGTTCAGGTCACGTGACGCGGCTTTGGCCCGCAAAATTGTTCTCGACGATCAATTGGTCGATGCTCTCCAGCTTCGGATCGAAGAGCGTGTTATCACGTTAATTGCCAAGCGCCAGCCACTCGCCGTCGATTTGCGCGATACCATCGCAACTCTTAAAATCGCAACCGACCTGGAACGTATGGGCGACTTGGCAAAAAACAACGCCAAGCGCGTCATCGCCATGAGCAATCAATCCTCACCTGCCGGCATTGGCGTCGGGCTCGAAACCTTGAGCGAACGCGTGCACACACAGTTGCAAAATGTCATGCACGCCTATGCTAAGCGCGACAAGGATCTCGCGCGTGACGTTTGGTTAGGTGACAGCGAAATTGACACGCTGCACACAGCACTGTTCCGCGAGCTCCTAACTTATATGATGGAAGATCCTCGCAGTATCGGCTACTGCACGCATCTTCTGTTCTGCGCAAAAAATCTCGAACGCGTCGGCGATCACGCCACAAATATCGCAGAGAACATCTACTACGTCGCCACCGGCGAGTTTCCCTCAGGCGATCGGCCCAAAGGCGAAAGCTCAAGCGCGACGTTGATGGGGCGAAGCGGGTAATCGCAGTGAGACAAAAAATGGCAGCACAACTCGTGCTGCCGTTTTACTTTGTGATCGACCGATAAGGCGAAGGGTAACAACCCTGATCAATCAGTAGATCAGGGTCTGTATACGGCTCTAGCGTTCGCCAAACACATACCCGCCGCCGCGAACCGTGCGGATGGGATCACTCTCGTCCCCCATCATCAACGCCTTGCGCAGTCGTCCTATGTGCACATCAACCGTCCGCTCGTCGACATCCCCATCACGCCCCCAAACGCCATCAATGAGTTGTTGACGGCTCAGCACGCGGCCACGGTTTTCCAACAAATACATCACCAGTCGATACTCAGTCGGACCAAGCCGCAACTCGCGATCTGCCCGCTTGACCCGATGCGCCGCGCGGTCCAACTCAATGTCACCAAAAGTGAGAACATCGGCCACAAGGTCAGGCGCTGCCCGACGCAGCAACGCCTTAACCCGCGCCAACACCTCATTGATCGAAAACGGCTTGACCACATAGTCATCCGCTCCGGTCGATAACCCCCGCACACGATCTGCTTCTTCGCCCCGCGCAGTCAGCATCAATACCGGCAACAATTTCGTTTCCGGCCTCTGTCGAATGCGGCGACAGAGCTCGATCCCGCTGACTTCAGGCAGCATCCAATCAAGCACAACGAGATCAAACTGCGAATCCGTCAGTGCGGCCTCCGCCGCCGACCCGGTCGCAGCCGTCTGCACAGCGTACCCCGCCGCCTCTAGATTATATTGAAGAAGCTCCGCCAGGGATGCTTCATCCTCAACGATGAGGATCGATGTCATGCGATTATATCGCGCTTGATGCGCGCCTTCAGCTTTTTGGCTTGGGTTGAACAACCATGATACTCGTATCGTCGCCCTTGGGTCGTGCACCCTCAGGCAGCACGCCATGAACGAGGTAATGCACGTGCTCAGCGATGTTCGTGGTGTGATCGCCAATCCGCTCGATGTTTTTGGCGCCGAACAAGAAGTGCGTACACATGCCGATATTGCGTGGATCTTCCATCATGTACGTCAACATTTCGCGAAACATTGAATTATAAAGCAGATCAATTTTGGCGTCGTTGTTCCAGACCTTGAGCGCTTTCTCGGCGTCGCGCGAGGCATAAGCGTCAAGCACGTCTTTCAACTGCAGCAAGGCATGCTCAGTCATATGATTGAGGCCAATCAACAGCGATTTCGGGGGTGTTTCATGCGCAATTGCAATACCGCGCTTGGCTATATTCTTCGCCAGATCACCGATGCGCTCAAGCCCACCGCCAATTTTCATCACTGTCATCACATGGCGCAGATCGTTAGCCATAGGCTGCCGACGGGCAATCATTCGGATCACCTGCTCTTGCAATCCGCGCTCCAACTCATCAATTTCAGCATCACTTACCACCGCCGCCTGCGCACGCTTGGGATCGCGACGTTCCAATGCCGCGACCGCGTTGGCCAGCAATAACTCGCACCGTCCCCCCATATCGGCAACGGTCTGGTCGAGCATCGCGAGGTCTTGGTCGTAAGATTTAACGATATGCGCTGTCATGTTCGATGGGCCCTGCTTTGGCTGAGTGAACCACTATGACAGCCCCATTGCAGTTTTATGACAAGAGGCTCAAACGGGCAGGGGTGCGTCGACCGCAGTGGCAGGGATTGAGAGGGTAAAAGTAGAACCTTGTCCCAGGACGGACAACACCTCGACACGCCCGCCGTGGCGCGTGGCGATATGTTTGACGATCGCCAAGCCAAGTCCTGTACCGCCTTTTTCGCGGCTGGTGTCAGTGCTAACGCGGTAAAACCGCTCCGTCAGTCGCGGCAGATGCTCGGCGGCAATCCCTGCACCGTCATCGATGACGCTAAGCTGAACCATCCGCGTGGCCTCGCCTCCGGAACGCAAAACGCGCACGATGACGTGCCCCCCTGGCCGTCCATACTTGAGCGCATTTTGCACCAGGTTCTGCCCAGCTTGGATAAGTTCGTCATGATCGCCTTGCACCAGCGCGCTGCTTGCAAACGGTTCAAATGTTAGTGTCGTTCCATCGGTTACAGCCTGCGCCGCAAAAATCCGCACGCACTCCGCACCGATCAAGTTCAAATCAGCAATAGTCGTCGGTGCCAAGTGCGCGCGCATCTCGACCCTGCTCAGCATCAACAGATCATCGATCAGCCGCGACATCCGTTGCGCCTGCTCTGCCATGATACCGAGGAATCTGTCACGCTTCACATCATCATTTTTTGCCGGCCCCCGTAGCGTCTCAATAAACCCGGACAGGGCTGTCAGTGGCGTCCGCAACTCATGGCTCGCGTTTGCGATAAACTCCATCCGCATCCGCGCTAACGCTTCGCGCTCACTGATGTCTTGCAACACAATCAGCAACGCCGGCATACCCGGCTGATCACCGAATCCCTTAAGTCGTGTCACCGCGCCGTCAAGATGCCGTTCACCGAGCTGTGGAACCATCAACTCAAACGGCACGCGTTCGCCAGATGCGAGACATGTCCGTATGGCAGCCGTAAGGAGAGGGTTGCGGCTCGTGCGGCTGATAAGCCCACCAATATCTATGGTGTCAAACATGACGCGAGCTGAAGCATTTGCCGCCAAAACGCGCGCATCAAGATCCAGTGCCAACGCGGCATCCGGCAATCCATCGATCAGCGATTGGATGCCAGAGACAATCGATGGCCTAGGCAAATGATTTGATGCAGTCTCACTCGCGCCAACTGCAACATATGGCGACGAGCTTGGCATTAAACTCAAAAGTCGCGCTTGTAGCTCGCGCACTGCAGTGATTAGTGATTTAAACATCGTTGTTCCAAGAGGCTCCGGTTGGAGCTCCTACGACTAAGGCTCATGACGAGCAGACCTAGGTCATAGTCTATGAAGCATGCCGGTCTCTAACGTGCAAAATTATATCGTGGCATCTGCGACCAATCGATGACCACATTGCACAGCATTGACCGTTTCGGCAATCAACGCCACAGCACCGTCGGCCGCCCAATGCTGTGATAGTTGAAGCCACCACGCAGCATCTCATCCGGCTTATAGATATTCCGCAGGTCCACCACGACCGGTGCCTTGAGCAAGGATTTGACGCGCGCCATGTCGAGCGTCCTGAACTCTGCCCACTCCGTCACGATCACCATTGCATCCGCCCCACGAATGCAGTCGTAAGCCGTGTCAAAAAGTTCCACATTCGGCATCAGTCGCCGCGCTTGCTCCATCGCTTCCGGATCATACCCACGCACACAAGCGCCGACATCCTCAAGCGCCGTCACAATCGATAACGATGGCGCATCGCGCATGTCATCTGTGTTGGGTTTGAACGCTAAACCTAGTACCGCGATCGATTTATCGCGCACGCTGCCACCGCACGCTGTCACGATCCTCCGCGCCATCGCCCGCTTACGATTTTCATTAAACGCCGCCACCGTCTCCACAATGCGCATCGGCGCGCCATGATCCTGCGCCGACTTAATCAACGCTTGCGTATCCTTTGGAAAACACGATCCCCCAATCCCGGGTCCGGCATCCAAGAATTTCGGTCCAATTCGATTGTCGAGGCCGATACCGCGAGCCACGTCTTGCACATTAGCGCCGACTTGCTCGCACAAATCCGCCATTTCATTGATGTAGGTGATCTTTGTCGCCAAGAACGCATTGGCCGCATATTTGATCAGTTCCGAAGTCCGTCGATCCGTAAACATGAGGTGCGGGTTGGCCGCCTCAAGGGGCCGATAAATCTCCGCCATCACAGCACGCGTGCGTTCATCGTTCGAGCCAATCACAATGCGATCCGGCTTTTGGAAATCTTTGACCGCTGAACCCTGCCGCAGAAATTCCGGATTGGACGCCACGCCGAACGAAAGCTCAGGTCGCGCCTTGCGCACAACCCGCTCGATTTCATCGCCCGTACCAACAGGCACTGTAGATTTGGTTGCAATAACGAGGAAATTGCTGGCGCAGGCTGCAATCTCGCGTGCTGCCTGATAAACAAAACTAAGGTCCGCTTGTCCATCGATGCGGCGCGGCGGCGTCCCCACCGCCAGGAAGGCGACATCCGCCCCATCGATATGCTGTTTCAAATCGGTCGCAAATGCCAGGCGCCCCAATTTTACATTTTTCGCCACGATCTCTTCAAGACCAGGCTCAAATAGCGGCATTTGTCCGGCCTTAAGCAATTCAATCTTCGGCCCGTCGACATCGACACAAACCACGGTATGCCCGAAGTCAGCAAAACATGCCCCCGACACGAGGCCCACATATCCGGTACCGACGACGATGATTTTCATGGGCCATGCACTTCCGCTGAGCACTCTGCGTCGGAGCCATATCACCGGTGGCAGGCGAGGTAAATTGTGGTCGAAAAACGAGCCTAGAACCAGCTTCATAGCCACGCAATGAGCGAAAGGCGAACGAATGTTGATGGTTCGTTCTATTCGTCGCAGTAACGCCGATCTCCGTCGACGACAGTTCCCAAAATGATGCCATGCTGATCGACAGCACTTTTGCAAAGGGGCGGTCACGTCGTGTCTCGTTCAGAGGCACGGCATAGCTAGAGCCATTTGGCTCGGCACCTCCATTGAGCCAGCGCCAAATTTTAACGAAGCGTTAGTTGTGAGCGGGCATGGTGGATTCGCACATTTTTAATGCGTTCGCTGAGTTTGTAGGGTTGTTGCTATAACGTGTGCCGCTGGAGCTGAAAAGCACAGTGTTGTGTGAAATCGTGCGCAACCGGTATTAAGGTCAGTCATGGCTCAACCCCTGAGATCGAATTCACAGTTGGCGGCGAAGCCAAATGAGGCGGACACGATGCGGCAGGCACCGTCTGTAGCTGGGGGATCTGCGCAACCTGGCGAGCATGATGAGCGCCGCTATAAAGTACGACCGAAGCCAACGCGTCGTTTGAAAAAGACACCGCCGAGCAGCGACAAGGGTTCAGCTTTTATGACGCTGGCCTTCACAATCGTAGTTTTGGTCGGTCTTTTTTACGGCGCGTATGAGGCCGCCGAGCGTGTGATCACTCCCAAGGAAGGTCTCGGCTACTACCTCGGCATCGTCGGCGCACTGATGATGTTGGGTCTTCTGCTCTACCCTGCGCGCAAGTACTACAAGTGGGCGCAGTCCTGGGGGACCGTCGCGCAATGGTTTAAAGCACACATGGTCTTGGGCATTGTTGGCCCGGCATTGGTTGTTATTCACTCTGGTTTTGAGTTGCATTCGAAGAATGGCTTGGTTGCTATGGTTTCGATGCTGCTCGTGGTGGCGAGCGGTATCATCGGCCGCTACGTCTATTCCAGGTTACATTTCGGGCTCTATGGGCGGCGCGCAGAGGTCGGAGATCTCATCAAAGAAGTCGAGCAAGCCGAAGATATTTTGGCGCTTGGCAATCTGACGCCAAAAGAGGTTCTAGCAAACGTGAGTAGGCTCGCCGATACTGCGATTGCGGATACGCTTACATTCACGGGCTGTATCAAGTTTCGCTCAGGCCGCAGTGAGCGGCATAAAATCAAGCGAGAGTCGCATACAGATCTTGAGACCTCAATTGCAGCAGGAGCGTTGCATGTTCGCATTTCGCCTGCCGAACTTCGACTTGAATTGGACAAGGCGCACGCGAATCTTGATAGTCTATTTCTGACGATTGAGCAGATCGGTTCTGTCCGATTTTATGAGAGAATCTTCAACGCTTGGCACCTGCTTCACCTGCCGCTCTATTACCTTCTCATGGTGTCGGCCGTGCTGCACGTTCTCGCCGTTCACTGGTATTGAGTGGGGCTGCTCGATGATGAGGGTGGTCTTGAACATGATGCTTCGCACATTGGTTGTCGTCACCGCGGCATGCATCGTGAGCGGCATGGTTGCGCTTCCTGTCAGTGCGCAAGGCGTAATCGAGCGCCTAATTATGCCTGGCGAATTGATCCAAGGGCATGCCAAATACGAGCAAGACTGCGCCAACTGCCACAAGTCGTTCTCGAAAGCCGCGCAAGCGCAGCTCTGTCTCGACTGTCATAAAGACGTTGCCGCAGACGTCCTCGCCAAATCAAGGTTTCATGGCAAAGCAGTTGCCGTCGCCAACACTGATTGCCGACAGTGCCACGCCGATCACAAAGGCCGCACGGCAGATATTGTCCAACTCGACCGCGCCAACTTTGATCACCGCCAGACAAATTTTGCGCTCGCCGGCAGACATGAAACGACCCCATGCTCATCCTGTCACGCCGAGGGTAAAAAATTTCGCACGGCACCGTCAGCATGTGTTGACTGTCATCGCAAAGATGACGTGCATCGCGGAAAATTGCGCGAAACATGTGCGGACTGTCATACGGACAAGGGTTGGAAATCGACGAAACCTTTTGATCACAGTAAAACGGAGTTTGCACTCACTGGCGTGCACAAAACGACCGATTGCAAGAGCTGTCACGCAGGTGAGCGTTACAAGGGTGTTCCGACCGCCTGCGCTGACTGCCATCGCGAGCGCGATGTTCACAAGGGGGCGCGCGGACAGAAGTGTGAGGGCTGTCACACGACCGAAAAATGGACCGTGGCCAAGTTCGATCACGACACGCAGACGAAATTCGCCTTGCGAGGAAAACATGGTGCCGCGCCCTGCGAGGCGTGCCACAAGCAGCCGCCGCGAGAGGTGAAGCTGCAAGCGTCGTGCGGGACGTGCCATAAAAAGGATGACGTCCACAAAGGGCAGCTTGGTGTTGACTGCCAGAATTGTCACAATGAGTCGGGCTTCAAGATTGGCATACTATTTGACCACGATAAAACCCGGTTCCCACTCGCCGGTAAGCACCAGCAAGCAAAATGCGAAGATTGCCATAAAACCAAAGCTTACAAAGACGCTCCCGTCGCGTGCGTTGGCTGTCACAAGAAGAATGACAAACATGAAGGACGGTTTGGGCCCAACTGCGCGCAGTGCCACACGTCGTCAACGCAGTGGGTGGGCGCGCGATTTGATCATGCCAAGACCCGGTTCGCCCTTACGGGGCGGCATACGCAGGCAGGCTGTTACAATTGTCATACAAAAAAGCATGTCGACCGGGCAGCCCTGTCGACCGACTGTTACAGCTGTCACAAGACGCAGGATCGCCATAAGGGAGCCTTTGGTCGCAACTGCGGATCATGTCACACAACAAGTACATTCGGTGTTGCTTACATCAAGCGATGAGACTTTTCTGTGGGGAAGTTGAGATGACCTGCGCATACGTACTGTTGCAGATCTGCTCCGTGCTTTAACATATTTCATGTCTTTTAGTTTTTTTGAATGTGCGAATCGTCTGCACACACGAGTGTAGAGCGGTGTGACCGCTAGAGGGTAGTGTGGGGCAGTCTGCCAGGGCAGGAACAGAGGGTGCATATTCCACGCGCAAATCCATGCGTGTGGCATTGCCGACTGCTGTTTGGAGTATACTTGCATCCTGTTTGGTGGTGTTGACCGTGTTGCTGTCGGTCGCGACAGCGCATGCGCAGTCGCCCGATGGTTGGAAAACGCAAGTCACGCCAGCTCAACCAAAGGCCAACCAAGGTCTTACACCTCAAGGCCCTACAACTGGCGCCAAGAAAATACCGTTTCCAAAAGCAATGCCCCCAGGTGCAACTCCCGAGGCAGCGCCACCGGCCGACGCTGGGAAGTCGCCGATAGTCCCAAGCCAGAAGACGTTGTCGGGCAAAGGCGCTGCCGTCCCCTTAGGTAATGCAACTCGTGTCGATGCCAATTTTGATCACGGCGCTACAGCGTTTCCGTTGTCTGGCGGGCATCAGGTAGTGGCTTGTGAAACTTGCCACATAGGGGCGATTTTCAAAGGCACACCAACGACATGCGCCGGTTGTCACGGTGCGGCTCGTGCTTCGATGGCGATTAAGGCTGCGACGAAACCGCCAAAACACATCCCGTCCTCTGAGGCTTGCGGCGACTGCCATGTAACGAAAGCATGGAAGCCGGCGCACATGGATCACTCTCGCCTGACTGCAGAGTGCTCGACCTGCCATAACGGGGTGCGAGCCAGCGGTAAGTCGCCGCGGCATCCGTCCACGACGGCGACATGCGACGCGTGTCATACAACTCAATCATGGTCTCCGCTGCGACGCATGGAGCATCTGGACGCGCAGGCGACCTGTAGCGCCTGCCACAATGGCGCAACAG
>JABFRJ010000139.1 GCA_013141255.1 Hyphomicrobiaceae bacterium | reverse complement strand
GGTCTCAACTGCGAGTTTTTCTGCGGCCAATTTCTGCGCTGCAGACTTCTCAGCCGCTGCCTTGTCGAGTGCTGCCTTTTCGGTTGCAGCCTTCGCTTCAGCAACGCGCTTGGTCTCAACTGCGAGTTTCTCTGCGGCCAATTTCTGCGCTGCAGACTTCTCAGCTGCCGCTTTTTCGAGTGCTGCCTTCTCTGTTGCAGTCTTCGCTTCAGCAACGCGCTTTGCTTCAGCCAACTTTTCGACTGCTAGCTTTTCCGCAGCCGATTTTTCAGCCGCTGCCTTGTCGAGCGCTGCCTTTTCTGTTGCTACCTTCGCTTCAGCAACGCGCTTTGCTTCAGCCAACTTTTCGACTGCTAGCTTTTCCGCAGCCGATTTTTCAGCCGCTGCCTTGTCGAGCGCTGCCTTTTCTGTTGCAGCCTTCGCTTCAGCAACGCGCTTTGCTTCAGCCAATTTTGCGACTGCCAGCTTCTCCGCAGCCGACTTTTCAGCCGCCGCCTTGTCGGCAATCACCTTCTCAGCAGCAGCCTTGTCTGCGGCAACCTTATCCGTTGCAGCTTTATCGAGAGCTGCCTTTTCAGTCGCAGCCTTCGCTTCGGCCATGCGCTTGGCCTCGGCTAACTTCTCGGCTGCGATTTTCTCGGCTGCCGCTTTCGCTTCAGCAACGCGTTTGGCATCAGCCAACTTCTCTGCTGCGATTTTCTCTGCATTCGCTTTGTCGGCAGCAAGCTTCTCCGCCCCAGCCTTTTCTACTGCAGCCTTGTCCGCGAGACGTTTGTTTTCTGCCGCCTTCTCAACGGCCAACTTGTCGAAGGCGGCTTTGTCTGCCGCCCGACGTGTTTCGGCCAATAGACGTTCTTCTTCTGACTTCTTGGCATCTGCTGCAGACTTCGAGGCTGTGTCCAAAGCTGCGGTCGGCTTTGTTGACGGAGCAGACGGCAACGGCATAGCAACGGCAGGCGGCTGCGCAGGACGCGGCAACGCTGGAGTGTCACCTGGGGCAGGCTCCGCGATGCGTTTCATCACGTCTTGATAGTCGCGCTCGCTCTTTTTAATCCAATCCATCAACGGGCTTCCCGTTGGCTGGGCCGTCGCTGCTGGTGGCGCTGCAGGAGTTGTGGGTGTCGTAGACGCGGGTGCTTGGGCGAGCTTGGTCGTGGGTGCAGACGGCGTCGACGGGGTCGCAGGCGCTTTTGCAACAGGCGCAGTTGGCACCACAGGTGATGGGGGCACTTGCGTCGTCGGCGGCTGGACGGCAGCAATAGGTGGAGTCGTTGGTCGCGATGGTATAGTGGGGGGGGCAGTCGGGGGCGTTACTGGAGCGGTCTCGGACGGTGTCGCAATTCGTTTGATCACCTCTTGATATTGGCGCCCCATATTCTCGCTCAAGGTATAGAACCACGCCAACGGGCTATCAGCATCCGCTGAAGCGACTGGCGCAGGTTTTTGCACTGCAGACGCTGGGGCTGTCGCTGCGGGCGGCGTGCCCTGCGTTTTTGGCGTAGTCGCTTGAGCAATTCTCACGCCCACCACGGCATCATCTTTGACGCCAACTGGATTTTGCGAAAACGGTGACGGCGTCTGAATCGGCATCGCCTCGGACTTTACGCGCGCTTCTCTTCCGCGCGCTGCGGCATCGGCGGAAAACAATGTCGCATTGCGCGCCAGTTGTCCCGGCGGCATCGTGATCTTAAGAGTTTCGCCAACCAACGGGCCATCGCCGAAGTCGTTGGTGCTGACGAGACCAATGCGGACTTCGCCGGTCGACAGCGTTTGCGTCAAGCGCATCCGCCATCCACCGTCGGCGCGCACCAAAGCACGATCAACCGGAAAACCATCGAGCGTCAGGGAAACTGTGGCTCCTGGCGTGCCGCGTCCTTCGAAGACTGGAAAACCCTTGTTGTCGGTTACAAAGCGCTCAAACGACGGCCGCACCGGAGCCGCAGTGCCGAGGCTCGCAATCATCAGCGACGTCATCGGAGCTTCGGTCGCAGGCGACATGGTCTGTGCGCCCGCGTGTCCGGTCGCGGCGAGCAGTGCAGCCGCGCTCAAGGCGCTCGCGGAAAATCGGGCGCGTTCGGCGCCGCTGGTCCGCATCAATATCCCTGACATAACCTCTGACATCTTCGATCGCTTGCTAATCATTGAATTTATTCCTCCACCACAACACCGCTCAGGCCCCCGCAGCGTCATGCGCCAAAGTCCCTGCCCGTAACAATTCGCGTCCTAATTCCCACTCTGAGAGTGACGATAATCATTGTAAGATCCAAGGAACGCGCCGCGTTTTCCGCTGCTTGCAACCCATGGCTCTCATTTCGTCAACGTTCCCGCACCTTAGTTCGATCAAATGCATAGAGCAAATCCCAGAGCCCCCACACAAGCACTCCGATGTATGGACTGGTTAACCGGCGTGGTGCGCTCACGCGATGGCGGCACATACCAGCGGGCTTGGGACCCGATGCACACATCCCAGCGTTCAGTCCGGCCAGACAATTAGTGCTGGCGAAGGAGGCTGGCGAATGGGTATTGTCTCTGCCCTGTGACAGTCTCATGCTATGGTGCTTGAGTACGAGACTTAGGCAACAGGATCAAAGATCCACCTGCGATCCAAACTTCAACACAACCTCTTGATTTCGAGAACATTTTAGGTTTTTAAACTCAGCAATGTCCGATCATATCGCGCTTAACCCACACCCTGCCTCCCCCCTTGCCACGATCTGCGTTTACTGCGGCTCCGGCCCGGGTCGTAGCCCCGACTATGTGACTGCTGCGACGACACTTGGCACTGCCATGGCGAAACGCGGCATCGGCCTCGTTTATGGCGGTGGCAGCCTTGGTTTGATGGGTACGGTTGCCAAATCGGTGCTCGATCATGGTGGGACGGTTACGGGCATCATTCCGCAATTTCTGTCTGACAAAGAGCGGATGTTGCGCGAAGTCCAAGAATTGATCGTTGTTGACGACATGCATCAACGTAAGCGGCTGATGTTCGAGCGCTCAGATGCTTTCGTCGCCCTGCCCGGCGGGATCGGCACATTGGAAGAATTGGTGGAACAGCTTACCTGGGCCCAGCTTGGGCGGCATAAAAAGCCAATCGTTTTGGCTAATATTGGCGGTTTTTGGGACCCATTTCTGCATCTTCTTGCCCACATGCGTGATGAAGCATTTATACGCGCCGGCCTGGAAGTGGCTTTCGTTACTGTTGATCGTGCAGAAGACATCGTGCCGGCCGCTGAGGCTGCGGCTCGTCGTGATCATAGCGACGATGCGGCACTCAAGAAAATCATCCGACAGTTCTGAGTGTCCCTCTCAAAACGACAAAACACTCGGCTTGAAATAATTTCAACAATGCTTTGAAATTAAATGCTTATATTTGATTTTTTGCTGAGCGTTTTGAGCGCCACGAACGTAACAGTTTGATCAGTTTCGGTCATCGCCGACCAAAAAGTACGATACGGGCAAGCTCAGCAGTTGCGCCATTTTCAATAGCAATGTTGGCCCGACTCGTGTCGATCCTAGACAATAATCTGTCAGCGCTTCAGGCTTGATACTTAGCTCATGCGCAACGTCCTCAATTTTGAGACCTTGATCGTCTAACGCGCGGCGCAAGCGCCTTCCAATCGCAACGTCAATATTCGTTGCGTCGAATTCTTCCATATCTTCAGTCAACGCTCACTCCGACCCAAAAAGTGCACTCCGACCAATAAAGTGCAGGGCGACATATCCACGACTACCCGTTCAGAAACTGATCACAAACATTGCTCTACGTTACGATTGGGGAGAAACTCATTTTTGCAACGAGAGGTTTTACACGTAGGAGTCGTTCATGCCCAAGTCCATCAACCAACACCGTTCCAATTCCAATCTTAATGCACGGGTGCAAAACCTACCCCAGCCGCTTCTACCAGTTCAGCCACTCCTCGACGCAATTCAAATTCGCCATGAACCTCGTGCAAAATTTGGCCGCTATTTTATTCGTGCAGAACACGAGTTGCGCCAGCGCGGATTTACAACCGGTATCATCTCGGGTGAAACCCTGCTCCAAATCAACGACCAAAACAGAAACTCCTGGTCTAAAATCATCTCTGTGATCGATTGCTCCGTCAACTGCATTGATGCTTTTGATATTATCTGTATTGCAATTTTCGATGCAACCGGACGGCCCATAGCAACTATTGCCGCACGTCGGATGGACATTTGCTCAACTCTTAAAACCGACATGGAAAATCTTAGCTTCTTTTACGGCCAAGATGGGGCCGAACAAAAAAGGCTGTCCGACAACTTTACAATCTCCGCGCCCAGCGCCGCAACCATGACGGGCTCGATTGTATACCTCGGTGGCTTATGGGTTCACCCGGATTTCCGTTCCGACGGCCTTGCTATCTGCCTTGCACGCATCGCCCGCAATGCCGCCTTTGCGCGTTGGGCGCCTGACTTCGAAATCGTTATCGTCACCCACGCCTTCAATCGGCCGCAGGCGATCGAAGGGCACGCGTTTGAACAACTCGAACCGGCTTTTGAATATATCATCGATGGCAAGAAGGCTTGGGAAGGTTCGTTCGCATGGTCGTCGCAGGCCTATTGCCTTGCCAAGCTCGACCGAGACTTGGCAGCCCGTGACAGTGACCTAACCTTCGACGACAGACGCCGTCAGCACGTGCTGCACTCCGCCTGACACGAACGGCACAACTAGACGCTGATAGCGCAAGCGCTCAATCGAGCGCTTGTCTACCCCGATAGCCGCATCAATTTGTTCTGCGTGAGGTGGTGTATCGGGACGCAGCGCTTGGAAACCTTTCGAGAGCCAAGCACCGTAGGACTGGGCTTGCATGGCAGCGAGCGGTTGACCAACCTGGACACGACACATCGACTGGCGATACTGGCCGATAGCCGAGCCCATATGCTTTGCGACGAATTGACCTGACGCGGCGTTCTGCACTGCCATAGTAAAATGGCCGGCAAACAACTTGTCCAAGATCGCAAACCGGACATCGTCGCTGATCGGCGCTTTGACAAGCTCATTCGCGGCCGACCAAGTGGTGCTAAACCAACTGCCTGCTAAAGGAATTTTATGGCGAATATGGTCATCGATTGATCGCTTTTGGTCCGCCATATCACTCAGTAATTGGAGTGCGCCATTGAGCGAACTGAGCATGGCCGGCTGATCCGGCACGCTGGTGTCAAAGATGATCGCGCGCGTGTGCTGACCATCCAAAAGCCACATGCAGCACCCGACAATTGCTGCCGCGGTCGTATGGCCCTTGTGCAGCCAAACAACTGGACAGGCAGCATTCGGCTCCACGTGTATAAAACCCATCTGGTCAGTCAAACAATGGACGAGAGAGTTCGGGTCGCGATCGGTACATAGCGTTCTAGCAATGAATTCCGCCGTCAAACTGTGAACGGTGCCAGTCTCATCGAATATAATCCCGCTCGCCACTGCCAACCCTCAAATCGGCGTTGATGATCGATACTAAACTAATGCAATTTCTTAACTTACTCAACCTGTAAGTGCACTGAAGTTACTAAAAGTTGTTAGACCGCAGAACTGTAAAGTCGTGCTCAATTTCGGGGCGACGAACGAAACGACGGCACGACTTGTTGCGAACAGGGCATTTTACGACAGCATCTCGGTCGCAAAATCTGCTGGCATGACGATCTCCAAAACTTCGCAGTCGTCGGAATAATCGACGACGCGATGCTTGATTTTTGGCGGTTGCAACCAACTCGAGCCCACGCCCATTTTGACGGGGGCATGGCCCTCCATCTCGGTCGTGATTGAGCCCTTGAGCACATAAATCATTTGAAACTCGACTGCGTGCGTGTGCCACTGTCTGACCTCATCGGTGCAGGGCGGTACGAATTTGATGACGTGTGCAACCGCAGCCCCGCTCGTCGCTGCAGCAAAGCCTAGATCGCGATAGCGCGCGTACGATCTCAGTCCGCCTTCGGCAAAGTCGTCGGCCATTGGATGCGAATAGTGAAAGCGCTGAACTGATGGTTGTGTCATGCGATCCTCCCTTGAGTTGCACAGGACCTTACGCCGCTGAGCCTTGCTCGCAAGCAGCCCAAGCGCTGCCCGCTATTGAAAAAACCGCAACACTAGAGACAGCACGATCGATAGCACAATTGAAGTGACGACGGGAAAGTAGACTTTCACGCGGCCATCCTGGCTCTCGTATTTTATATCTCCCGGAAGCAAGGTGAGCCCTGGTGTTACGTCTGGATCGCCAGCCTCCGCGCGTCGATCCGCCAAATAGCCAATAAATGTCAAAACAATAAGGGCACCTAAGAATAGCAAAAATATTGTCGTCATTAACATCGCTCCCCGAGAGGCCGCATCGCAAACGCGACGGACCTCATGACATAACACAAAATTGTACGCGCCTGGCCGCACTGCGCACAAGCACGCGCGCCGTGAACACAGTCTCGCGTTGATCATGGGCTATGCGCACCACATCGTTCTCGGTCGTATGGTGCGCGGGGATGCGGTTCAGATCGGATTCTTGCCGCTCTTAATCGGGGGGGCGTGGGCGGCGGTTTCGGCGGGGACGCGTTGGATGATCACCTTTTGGCGGCGACCGAACAGCATACGCTTCATCATGGCGAGGAGCACGAAGGCGAAAAATGCTGCGGCTCCGACAAATACGGGATGCTTTTCCCATAGCAGCCAAGGACTGACTTTGCCGTCGTAGGCGAGTTGTGCGTGTTCGGCGACCATCCACGGATCTGGCACTACGTCGGATCGCAGCATCATGCCGACTGCGGCGGATTGATCCTTGCTTGCGAGGATGGCGTCGCGCACCGAAGGGCGACCTAGAACCTGCATGCGTGACGGTGTTTGGGCGACAGCACTTAAGAGCCGCGCGCCTGCGCTCTTATCGAGGGTGGTAATGTAGCGCGAGAGGCTGGAAAGTTCGCCTTCGGTGAGGCTGCGGCCCAGACCTTTCAAATCGTCGTTTGGCAATTCAAATAGCGGTGCGCGATCCTCGGGCTTCAACGCGGCGAGACGAGTGATCGCGACTTTATCGCTCAGCGCCAGAAGTTTGGTGAGGGAGGCTTTTGAAAATGTATCGGGCCCAGCGCGGCGGTGGACTTCGTTGGCGACGACTTCAGGCAATTTATCGCCTGCCAAGGCGGACCACTTGAGTGCGGTTTCAATCGATCGAGATTCGCGCGCGATTTCGTAGGCAGGTCCCGACATCTGATTGACGGCGGTGTTGAGGGTGCCATCGGCCAAGCGTTTGAGGATACCGCCCTCGCCTTCTTGTGCAAGAATGAGGGCTACGACTTCGTCGAGGCGCGGCAATGACTCCGGCTTCAGACTTTCGAGGAAGCGTTTGAAGTCGGTGTTCTTATCGGCGAGTTCCAGCACCTTGGCATGGGCACGGCGGAATTCACTCCAGACATCGAGCACGCGCTCGGCAGTTTTGCTGGCGATCTCTTTCAGATTTTCGCCGATCTGTTCCTGCATGGCCTTGGCCAATTCGGCCTGCACATTTTTCTTAGTCTCAGACGATTTCATTTCGGTAGCGATGATGGGGAGGACCCCATTGCGCAGGTCCCAAATGTCTTTGGCGATCAGCACGACGCCGATGCCACCGGCGACAACCGAGACAAGACGTGACAAGACAGAGCCCACAACTCGGGCGCCAACACGGCTGGCCATATTGGAAAGCTGGCGGCGGACGATGAGGATGACGGCGCCGGCGATGCCACCGGCATTTTCACTCAGCACTTGGCCGGTTGAAACGCCCGCCTGAGCGCGGGAACTATCGATGGTGTACTCTTTGCCAGCGTCACGCGAGACGACGCGGGCCACGGTCGAACCATAGCGGGGGCCGAGGAAGGCCTGCAGACAGGTCATGGCGGGTTCGGCGGTATCGGCTGCGGCGAGTTCGATTTTTTTACCCAGCGCGCCGCCGACTCCGGTCGCAAGATTTTCGAGACCGCGTTTGACGGATTCAGATTTAAAAACGCGTTCGGCGACCGAGGTCGCAAGGGCCTGTGCTTTGTCTTTTGAGAATAGAGAACTGGCTTTGCTCCAATAGCTGTTCTCTTCGGAGACCTCTGCGATGGACGCGTCAACCTGACGGTCGATCACGTCGTCCATGTTGTTCTGGCGCCAACTGTCTGCGACCACCGACTTATAATCAACCGTGGCAAGGCCGGTTTGCAAACCTTTGAGCGTGAGGCCTTCGATGGCTTGGCGGAAAGACGCGTCGTCACGAGCCTGGCAGGCTTCATACTCGACGCGCGTCATGATGTTGGCTTGGGCGGAGGCGGGCGTCACGAACAAAGTGTGCAGTGGCACATTGGCGAAGACGAGCGAGGCGGACATAGCTGCCGCCACCGTACGCCGCGCAGGGCGCGCCGCTTGGACTTGCCTTACAGTTTGCTCAGCCATACCGACCGTCATTTCCGTATCCCGTATTCTGCGCCGAGCCTTAACCCGACGTGCTGCCGCTCAAGGCGAGCCGTTCAGCTCGACATGATAGCCCCCGCTGGCAACGTACCTGATAACATAGGGGGGAGAACTGCGCTCAAACAGTGGCTATTGCGAGCCAAACTGTCTCATGCACTATTCTCCAAAGGCTTGTAATCGACTTTGATCGATTGAGCTTGGCAGCGTTTGGGGTAGACACACGGGCACAGGCGAACGGGGGCAGGCCGAGATGAATGGCGTTTTGCTGGCGCTCGTCGCCTATGTTGTGCTGCAATTCGCGGTCGGAGTTTGGTTCAGTCGAGCGATGCAGACCGAGGCCGATTATATTATCGCGGGGCGGCGGCTTGGGATTGGGCTTGTCACATTTTCAGTTTTTTCGACCTACTTCGGTGCCGAGGCCATCGTGGCGACGGCGGGCTCCGTGCATGAGAAAGGTCTCTCGGGAGCGTTGGTCGATCCCTTCGCGTATGCCGCAGCAATTTTGCTGGTGGCGGTATTTTTTGCGGCGCGGCTGTGGCGTGCCGACCTAGTGACATTTGCTGATTTTTTTCGGGTGCGGTATTCGCCGGGGGTCGAACGGCTGGTTGTGTTAGTGTTGTTGCCGGGGTCGGTGCTGTGGGCTGCGGCGCAGGTGCGTGCCTTTGGGCAAGTGTTGTCGGCTAATTCTACGTTGTCACTATCAACGGCCATTGGGCTAGCAGCGCTGCTGGTTGGGGTCTATTCGGTGGTCGGCGGACTTCTCGCAGATGCAGTGACGGACCTTATTCAAGGTGTTGTCGTGATGGTGGGCTTAAGCATTCTGGGGCTTGCTGTCGTGCATCATATGGGGTCGCTCTCGGCGGCCCTTGCCCTGGTGCCGCAGGAGCGTCTCAGCTTCAGCTTCGACGGTTCGGTGCTCAGGGCACTGGAGACAATCGCTGTGCCTGTATGCGGCACAATCGTAGCCGTAGAACTCGTGTCACGTTTTCTTGGCGCGCGGTCGGCCCACGATGCGGCTTGGGGGACGTTGATCGGTGGGGTGATGTATGTGCTGGTCGGACAAATCCCCATTTTTCTTGGGTTAGTTGGTCCGGTCCTAATGCCAGACTTGAAGGACGCGGAGCAGATCGTGCCCAAATTAGCATCGGCGTACCTGACACCTGTGTTGCATGTCAT
>JABFRJ010000542.1 GCA_013141255.1 Hyphomicrobiaceae bacterium | reverse complement strand
TAGTGCGAGATTTTGCTCTCGCGAGTTTGGAGACTGTGCCTTGACCGTCGTCCCCGTGCCTCAAGTTCATATCGGTGGTGATCCAGTACCGGCGAAAGCCACGCCGATCTTGTCGATCAAGAATATTGAAGTGATCTACGATCACGTCATCTTGGTGCTCAAGGGCGTGTCGCTCGATGTGCCTGAAGGTGGGATTGTCGCGATCCTGGGCGCGAACGGCGCGGGCAAGTCGACGACGCTAAAAGCGATTTCTAATCTGATCAAAGCCGAGCGCGGCGAAGTGACCAAAGGAACAATTCAATTCAAGGGCGAGCGGGTTGACGCGCTGACGCCCAATGATTTGGTGAAGCGGGGTTGCATTCAGGTGATGGAGGGCCGGCACTGTTTCGGACATCTCACCATTGAAGAAAACCTGCTGACGGGGGCGTTTACGCGGAAAGATGGTCGTGCCGGTACGGCTGCGGCGCTTGAGATGGTCTATAACTATTTCCCGCGTCTTAAAGAGCGGCGGCAGAGCCAGGCTGGGTACACATCCGGTGGCGAGCAGCAGATGTGTGCGATTGGTCGGGCGCTGATGGCGGGACCGAAGATGGTGTTGCTGGATGAGCCGTCGATGGGATTGGCACCACAGGTTGTCGATCAGATTTTCGAAATCGTGAAGGATGTGAATGCCAAAGAAGGTGTGTCGTTCTTGCTGGCTGAGCAAAACACTAACGTAGCTCTGCGCTATGCGACCTACGGGTACATTCTTGAAACGGGCCGTGTGGTGATGGATGGCGACGCGAAGGCGTTGCGCGACAACGAAGACGTGAAGGAATTCTATCTCGGTGTCGGTGGCGGTGATCGCAAGAGCTTCCGTGATGTGAAGAGTTATAAGCGACGCAAGCGTTGGTTGGCGTGATGTCTGCTCAAGGCCTGCTCGACGCTTGGTACGCTGCGATTAAGTCCGGCGATGCAGAGCGGTTGCGTGCGGTGATTACGGACGACGCCTATATCTTTTGGAACGGCGACGGCGTGCGTATTCCGTGGGCGGGCCGTCATGTGGGCGCCGACGCAATGATGGCGTTCTTTCGGACGCTGGGTGGGCTGATCGAAGTGGTTCAGATCTCTGAAACCGGGCGCATTGTTGCCGAGACCCATGCCATCGTGACCATTACGGGCAGGTGGCGGCACAAGCCAAGTGGCAAGCAGATTGATGCGACTGCATGCAATGTGTTCCGGCTCAGGGATGGCAGAATTTCGGCCTATGAAGTTTATAATGATACGGCGCAGTTTGATGCGGCGTTGCATGCCGAAACTTAAGTGATGGCCGGGAGTTAAGCGATGACAGCACACTTTGACCAATTGGAAGCGCGCGATCCTGAATCGCGTGAGCTGGCGCTGTTTGGGATGTTGCCGGGATTGATTGAGCGGGCAATGGCGTTAGCGCCTGGTTGGGCTGCGCATTTGGCTGGCGTCAACGCGCAGGCGGTTATATCGCGCGAGGCGCTGGCGCAATTGCCAGTGCTGCGCAAGGGGCATCTTAAAGAGGTGCAGAGTAAGTCGCCGCCGTTCGGAGGTTTTGCGACCGGTGGTGCGGGCGCCATGGGGCGCATCATGATGTCGCCTGGGCCGATCTTTGAGCCTGAGGGGCGCGGCGAGGATTGGTGGCGGGCGGCGCGAGCACTTTATGCGGCTGGGTTCCGCAAAGGTGACATTGTGCACAATACGTTTGCCTATCACCTCACGCCGGGCGCTTGGTTGCTTGATAGTGGTGCGCGAGCGATTGGTTGCGCGGTTATTCCGGCGGGGCCGGGCAATACGGAGCAACAGCTTGAGGCGATCTCGCACCTGAAGCCGACGGCTTATGTTGGTGTGCCGGATTATCTGAAAATCTTGCTCGATAAGGCGAAGGAAGCAGGCAAGGACGCGACTTCGATTAAGAAGGCGCTGGTTTCAGGTGGCGCGTTGTTTCCGTCACTTAGGGCTGAATACAAATCGCGCGGAATCGACGTGTTTCAGTGTTACGCCACGGCAGACCTCGGCATGGTGACCTATGAAACGGCGGGGCCGAGCGGTCTGGTTGAAGGTATGATGGTTGAAGAAGGTGTGATCGTTGAGATCGTGCGGCCGGGGACTGGCGATCCGGTGCCTGATGGTGAGGTCGGCGAAATTGTGGTGACGACGTTCAATCGCGACTATCCGATGATCCGATTCGCGACGGGCGACATGTCGGCCATTCTTTCAGGTGTCAGTCCGTGTGGACGGACGAACCAGCGCATCAAAGGTTGGCTTGGACGTGCGGATCAGACGACGAAGGTGAAGGGGATGTTTGTGCATCCCGAACAGATCGCGGCGTTGGCAAAACGGCATGTGGAGCTTGGTCGCGTGCGCTTGGTTGTTACTCGACAGGGCGAGCAAGACACGATGGTGCTGAAGGCAGAAGCCAAGGACGCATCAAATGATCTCAAGGTGCGGATCGGCGATACGCTGCAAGCCTTGACGAAGCTCAAAGGCGAGGTCGAGCTCGTTGCGCTGGGCACGTTGCCAAATGATGGCAAGGTGATTGCCGATGATCGGACTTATGGTTGAGATAGATGTCGCGGCTTCGGATTGTCCGCTCAACTCTTGCGCTTGGATTTTACGGGCTGCTTTTCGAGCGTGTCTGTAATTGCTGGGATTATTGGTTGAGCATCGACTGACTGCTGCTGCTGAATAGGTTGTGCGCTATCGTCCGCTACTGCGGTTGCTGGATGGGTTTTGGCGTAGATCTGTGCCAGTGCTTCGGCGATGCTGCCGCTATCAAGGTTGTCTTTGTGGATAGCAAGGGCGGCGCCGGCTGCCACCAATGTGGCTGCGCGTTGGCGCGTGAGCATGCCGCTCACGACAATGATGGGGCCGTGATACTCACAGCGCCGCAGCATCGGGATCAGGTCGCCGGCGTTATCGGCGGGTTTGAGATGATCGTCGAGGAATACGATGTCGGGTTTGCGTTCGATGACGCGATCTAAGGCGGTGCCAAGAGTGGGTGCGTGGCGGACGACGATCTCGTAACCGAAGATGGAGTGCAGTGTTGCTTTCAGGCGGTCGGCTTCAAGCGTATTATCTTCGACCACCAGAAAGTTGGTGAAGCGCGGCATCTTTTGACGCGCGATGGCAAGTGCGCTCTTTCGAGCGAGAAAATGGCCGCCTGTTTTGCGCGTCGTATGTGCCATCAGGTCCTCGGTTGGCCGGGTCCTCGTTGGGCCAGGTCGTCAGTTTGATCTGCAGGTCGAGCTTCAGCTCATTCTGGGGCGGCAGACTGCCTGCCGTTGCGCGCGCAGCGTACCAAAGAGCGCAAAAAGTGCAATTTGCTAATTCGCTTTATCGGAAACTTTGAGTGGCCAATGCAGACTAAATGTGGTTCCACGAGTCGTGGTGGGGTCTGAGAGTACTGAAATTGTGCCGCCGAGGCTCATAGTGGACTTTTTAACCAAGGCCAGTCCCAGGCCGCTACTGTCGGTATGGTGGTGATCATCTATCTTGCGGAAGGGTTCGAAGATGGCCTCGTGCCATTCTGGCGGTATGCCCGGACCATCGTCACTGATCTCAATCAAAAGGAACGCTGGTTTTTGACGATCGACGCGGGCGGCAACGGTGACGTTGCCATCCTGTCGGTCGTGATATTTGACGGCATTGTCGATTAAATTGCGGAGTACCAAATCAAGTGGCGCGCGTACGGTTTCGAGCACGGGCCAGGTGCCTTTGATTTGAAGATTGAGGGTCGTTGAGGGTTTAAGAGACGTGAAAATTTCACGGATGAGGGCGCGGGGTTCCACCGGCTCGATGACATCCTGGTTGCGGCCGACGCGGGAATATTCGAGTAACCCTAAAAGCATGTTGGACATGCGCCGCGTTTGGGTGAGGATGGCGGTTGTGGCCTTAGTTGCGGCTTCTAAGGGAACAGCAATATTTTGAGTTGTGCGCTTGGCCTTGTCGAGTTCGGAACGCGTGTCCTCGGTCAAATAGCGAATGGCGCGCAATGGCATTTTGAGATCGTGACTGATGATGTACGTGAACTCTGCCAGTTGCTGGTTTATGCGCTCATATTCAAGCGTCTTGGCGGCGAGGTCTTTCTCCATCAATTGGCGGCGGCGGATTTCATGGTCGAGTTCATGTTCGTGGGCGTTGGTGGACATGATCGCGGTCAATTGGACGATATAACCGCTGCACGATTCTGGGCGAAGAATTGAGACATTGAGGCGGCGCGATGGATTGCCGTCAGCGTCGATGATGGAGACGTCGGGGATGTGAAACGGCGGACTTGTCGAGGTTAGTGAGTCAAGATCCTCCTCCAGACCGAAGAGGACGGGCAACGCCATTTCAAGCTTTGTTCCTGGCTGCAAACCGGCGTCGTTGTGGCCGTAAATTGCTGTGATTTGGCGATTGTTGTCGGCCCAAACAAACGACGTGAGGCCTGACTTGGCGACGGCGGTCAATGCGCTCAGCAGATGGTCGGTCGACGGCGCGTCAGAGACCGCGGCGGAGGATGGCATTTGCTGTCTCACGAAATGCTTGTTGAATATTTTCGCCTGATTTGGCGCTGGTTCTGATTATCGGATGAATTAATCCGTCGAGCTCTGCGGGCAGCGTCAGAGTTTTGGCGTCTGTCGTTAGGCCTTCGAGAAGGTCTGATTTATTGAGAATGAGGTGGACGTGACGACCGGGTAGGCCTGTTTCAACCGATCGTGCCAAATGCGCCATCGTGGCCAACGTGCGGGGGCGGGTGAGGTCGGCGACGATGAGGACGGCGGAGGTGCCTTGGACGACGGGCTTTTGGGCGAGGAGGCGGTCACCGTGGCTGCCGTCGGTGTCCCAAATTAGGAGTTCGAGAGTTTCGCTTTGGTTGGGGCCGACGCCGACGATGGCTGATGTGTAGATGTTATAACCGAGCGTGCCTTTGTAGGTCGTCTCGAAGCGATCGAGCACAAAGCGGCGGATGACCGACGTTTTGCCAACACCAATTTCACCGAGCAGGACTATTTTGCGACGGCTCATCAGCGGGGTCCGACTTCGCCATCGAAGGCCACTTCAAATTGGACGCGGCGGTTGTTGCTGTCGATGCCGTCATCGCGGGCGATGTCATGAATGGGGCGGCCGAGCGTCACGATTTGCGTGCGCGGAACGCCGCGGCGCTGCAGTTCTTGGGCCACGGTTTCGGCGCGCGTCTGGGCGAGGCCGGAATTGCGGACTTGAGTGCCGCGTTCGTCGGTATAGCCAACGATGCGGACGGTGAGTGGTGGTGAAGCTTTTAGCAGATTGGACAATTGATCGATAGTGGATGCTGCGGCGCGCGGATCGCGGAAATCAGTGTTGTTGGCAAAGAAGATTGCATTGGCACGGGCGAAGATTTCGAGGGTTTCGCGTGCGCTGGGTTTGCGGCTCAGTTGGGTGATCAAGTCTTTGAGCCGATTGATCTCATTGGGCAAGTTTGCGACGGCGCTGGCGGTACGGTTTGCTGTGGCATCGGTATCTTCGAGGCGACGTGTCAGGGCGGTGTCTAGGCGTTGCACGGACTGGCGGACTTCATCTATCGCTGCTGATGTGATGGCGGCGCTTGATGGTAAGACGGCTGTTTGATCGCGGGCGGTGGCCCAAGGGACTTCGGCCTTGACGCGATCGAAGAGCGCGTTGCGAACGGTTTCGGTTGGTACGATGCCCGTGATGCTCGCGGCCTTGCCGCCGACGTCGACTTCGACATGGGGTGAATATCCGCGCAACGTCGGCATACTTTCGATGATACGAGTCATGGCGGTCGCGGTTCGGCTGGTTTGGTAGCCTTGGTATGTCGTCCAGCCGAACCACGCCAGTAAAGGCAGCGCGATTGCGGCAAGCATCACATAGAGGCGTGCGAAGCTCGGGCGGGCTGCGGCTTCAGCGGCGGTGGCACTGGCGAAGGCCGCTGCTTGACGTTCAGCGAGGCGGTTATCGAGCTTGGTGGCGATGTTAGGCAGAATGCCCTTCAGGGCGTGTTGTTCTTTCGCGGGTGCGGCGTTTGCGTCCGGGATGTTGGCGAAGCGTTCGAGCGCGTCGATAAAGCTTTCATCGATGGTCTTTTCAACGTCGGCTGGTGCGCTGCCGTGGGTGCGCACAGCAAGCAGGTAGGCATTGGAGCCGCGCACGAAGAGGCGCTCGGCGTTTTCAAGTGTGAGGGTGCGGAAGCTCCCCGGCGTTGAGCCAAATGCGTCTTCGGCGAATGACATGATGGCGCTGATGTAACTGGCTGTCAGGACATCACGGTTGTTGGTGGCGGCGCCGTCGCGTTCCCAATGGGCGACGAGATCGCCGGTAGCGCGGCGAACGAGAAACAATTCCTCGACTTGTAGCTTGTTGGCTTCAAGGAGGGCCAATTCTTCGGGGGCTAAGCCGGTGGCGGAGCTGTTGGCCAAAAGTGTTTTGCGACGACCGCCGCCGAGTTTGGCGTTTATCTCGACCATGAGATCGTTCATGGCGGATTGCACGTATTGTTTTACGAGGCGGCCGGTCAGCGGATAAAGCGCGTCGATCATCTCGTCTTGGCTGTTTTTGAGCTCGTACTTGATCGTGCTGACAACAAGGGGCGCGACGGCTTGGCTCAGCTCTTTATGCTTGGCGAGTTCGGCTTCGCGGAAGGCGCCGTCTAAGACTTGGGCGACGGACGATTGCAGACGCTCGGTGGTGCCGGCGCGTTCGAATAGTGCGTCGAGGCGAGCGTCCTGCGACCGGTTGCGCTGTTCGGAGGCGGTGACCTCGCTGTCGAGGCGGGCTTGTAGTGCTGCAAGTCGCTGGGACTCAGGTTCGAAGAGCAGCTCTTTGAGTTTGCTGACGCCGTTGGTCATGGAATGATCGGACATCAACCGTCCTCGCTTGTTCTGGTTTTCGGGCTGCGGTTGCGGTGGTGTTGGACCGGACTTTAGCCTTTGGTCAGACGGCGAATGTGGCGGCTCAGTTCGTCTACGCCCTCAGCCAAGGTCGACATCTCGGCGCGACGTTCGGTGGTGACGTTGTAGCTCAAGGCTTCGAATTTGCTTTCAAGCGTTTCGAGGCGCGTCTCCAGCGCTTGCAGGCGCGCGTCCCAGGTGCGTCGGAGATCGCCGAAGAGAAGGTCGCGGACTTGATCCATTTGTTCGTCGGAGCCGTCGCGCGATAAATCTCTGACCGCGCCGCGGTAGGTTGATCCGTACGATGAGCTGCCATTGCCGTTTGAATTGGAGGCCATGGGTGTGATCCGTTACGCTGATACTGAACGCCTGACCGCGCCACATATCGGAGGGCCGAGCGCGTTGTTTAACGCCTCACGCCTGCCGCTACCGAGCCTAGGTCAACAACAATTGTTCCGGTTATAGCGCAAAAGCTTGGGAAGCCGAAGCGGCTTATTTGCCAATGGTTTGGCAAGCAACTCGTGGTTCGTGCGGCGTGCTTGCTTCAGCCTTTGAACGTCGTTTCGTATTGTTTGCGCAACTCAGCTTTCTGGACTTTACCCATGGCGTTGCGGGGTAAATCGGCCAGGACATAGACGCGTTTCGGGACTTTGAACTTGGCGAGGCGGTCTTGAAGGGCTGCGATAATGGCGGTTTCGGTAGGGGGCGTCGCGCCTGGTGCTGCTGTGATGACCGCCACCACGCCCTCGCCGAAATCGGGATGAGGTAAGCCGATCACAGCGCTTTCGCCGACGCCGGGGAGTTCGTTGATCTCGGTTTCGATCTCCTTGGGGTAGACGTTGAAACCGCCCGATATGATGAGATCCTTGGCGCGACCAACAATCGTAACGCGGCCGTCGGGGGACATGACGGAGAGATCGCCTGAGATGAAGTATCCGTCGGCGCGGAAATCTTCTTTGGTTTTTTCGGGGTTGCGCCAATAGCCGGAGAAGATATTGGGGCCTTTGACTTCGAGCACACCGGTTTCGCCAATGGGCAGGATCTTACCGTCGGGTGCAGCGATGCGGACTTGAATGCCGGGCAAGGCGTAACCAACAGTTCCGGCGAGACGTTCGCCACCTGCGTAAGGATTGGATGTGATCATGCCGGCTTCGGTCATGCCGTAGCGTTCAAGAATTTTCTGACCGGTGCGGGCTTCAAATTCGACATGGGTTTCGGCCAAGAGTGGGGCGCTGCCAGAGATAACGAGGCGCATGTTCTTGACGCTGTCGCGGGTAAAGGCGGGCGATCCGAGGAGGCGCGTGTAAAAGGTTGGCACGCCCATCATGATGGTTGATTTGGGCAAATCCTTTAGCACGGCGTCGAGGTCAAACTTGGCGTGCCACAGCATGGTGGCTCCGTTCAGAAGGGCGGTGTGGAGGGCCACAAAGAGGCCGTGCACATGGAAGATTGGGAGGGCGTGCAGCAGCACGTCATTGGAGGAAAAGCTCCAGTACTCAGACAGCGTGCGGGCGTTTGATGACAAGTTGTTGTGGGTGATCATGGCGCCCTTGGAGCGACCCGTGGTGCCGGACGTGTAAAGCAGGGCTGCCAAGTCTGATGATTGGCGAGGGACGGTCGTGTGAGTGTCACTGCACTTGGCGGCGCGGTCGGCAATAGAGCCGCTGCCGTCGGGCTCTAAGGTTTCGATGTGCGCGATGTTTTTTGAGACAGCGAGGGCGGCAATTTTTGCTTTTGCCGATGCGGCGATGATGAGAATGCGGGGTTCGGCATCGCCGATGAAGTAGTCGAGTTCGGCTGCGGTGTAGGCGGTGTTGAGAGGATTATAAACCGCGCCGACTTTGAGGGTTGCGAGGTAGAGGCAGACGCCGGACACGGATTTTTCGGCTTGCACCATGATGCGGTCGCCGGGGGTGACGCCGAGGGTGATCAAGGCATTGGCGTATTGCGCGGTTTGGCGGCGGAGATCTCTGTAGGAGAGCGTTCTGCCGTTTTCGATGATGGCGGGACGCTCGCCTGCGCGCACGAAGGCCGCATCAAGCAGCGTGTAGAGATTGGCGTCGTTGGACATCACTGAGGACATTGGGCTGGCACTCCGGCGGCGGACTTGGTGTTCTTCCGGTCTTCTTAGCGGCAAGTGTGCGGTTGCGGCAACAGGTGGAAACGCCTTGCTTTCGCCATCGCGTGTCCGCGGCGGCAACAAAAAGCTTCTCTAGCCTGAGCACAATATTGTTCCCCAAAGAGGTATTGCTATGCGTGGATTGATCCTGGCTGCGACGTTTGCGGGTATTGGTATGGTGTTGGGTGGGGTTGGCACACGGGCCCAAGAAGTGCCGAAAATGCGTGTTTCTGGCCCGTTTTCACACCAAAATTTGAGTGTTTACTTTGTGCATGGGGCTGACGCGGCTGGGCCGGTACCGCTGACGCTGGCTGAGGCGATGGCGCTGGGGAAGGCCAAGCTGCACGAAACCGGTAACGTCAATAACCTGTCGATTGAGAACACAGGGCCGGACGAGGTTTTTATTCAAGCCGGGGACATTGTGAAGGGCGGGCAGCAAGATCGTGTGTTGGCGGTCAGCATGGTGCTGAAACCGCAGTCGGGCAAAATTGATATTGCGAGTTTTTGTGTGGAGCAGGGGCGCTGGGCTAAGCGTGGCGCGGAAGATGTAAAACAGTTTGCTAGTTCGCAGGAGTCGTTGCCGTCGAAGGCGGCGAAGTTGGCGATGGCGAGTGCGGTGAGCCCATCGTCTCCCGTGGCCGACAGCGGTGTGCGGATGCAGAGCGCGGGACTTGGTGCACGAATCATCGACCGGCAGGTGGCGGGGCAGCGCTCTGCGGACGTGTCGCAGAT
>JABFRJ010000407.1 GCA_013141255.1 Hyphomicrobiaceae bacterium | reverse complement strand
CCATGTTGTCGTGCGCGCGCACGACAACATGGCAGCCGTGGCCCGTGCCGAAGGGAAAATCGAGGCCGCCACCCAAGCAGGCATGAAAACCATCATCGCCGCCGGCTTCACCAAGGTCGACTATCTCTGCGTCCGCGATGCCGAAACGCTCAAAACCTTCCTCGCCGCCCACAACCGCCCCGCCCGCATCCTTGTCGCCGCCTGGCTCGGTCAAACCCGCCTCATCGATAATATTGGGGTGTGAGGATCACTTTCATCCCGGATGCGGCGCAGCGTGACGTGCAACGGAACGGTGCACCGCTGGTCCGGGACCTTGTCGGACTTGCCTCTCCTCCCCCAAGTTGCACCCACACGTTATGCACAGGCCCGCAGGCGCAAGCCGTGCTAAACCGCCCCTGTGGCCGTGCCGCCGCTTGCCAAATCAGGCCACGTTTGCGAGCTACTGAGGTCGGACGCCCACCAGATTCGCGACCAAATTCGACGCCAATCCAGCGCCGCGCCCACGACCTAGAACATTGAAGGTATTCAATAAATGGCCTCACCCCGCGACCTCCTTGCCAAGCTCGACGACGACGCGACCAGCCGCGGCAAAAAGGGGCGTTCGGCCGAGGAAAGCTACACCGCAGCCGATATCGAGGTCCTGGAAGGCCTGGAACCCGTCCGCCGTCGCCCCGGCATGTACATCGGTGGTACCGACGAAAAGGCCATGCACCACCTTTTCGCCGAGGTGATCGACAACTCCATGGACGAGGCCGTCGCAGGCCACGCCACCTACATCGAAGTCCGCCTCGAAGCCGACGGCTATCTGTCCATCGTTGACAACGGTCGCGGCATCCCTATCGACGCCCACCCGAAATTCAAAAACAAAAGCGCCCTTGAAGTCATCATGACTACGCTGCACTCCGGCGGCAAATTCGACGGTAAAGCCTACCAAACCTCCGGCGGCCTCCACGGCGTCGGCGTTTCAGTCGTCAACGCGCTGTCGGAAATCTGCGAAGTCGAAGTCGCTCGCGGCCAACAACTTTATCGCATGGTCTTTTCGCGCGGCGTGCCCCAAACCAAGCTCGAAAAGCTCGGCTCAATCATGAACCGGCGCGGCACCAAAGTCCGCTTCAAGCCCGATGACAAAATTTTCGGCAAGGGTTGCCACTTCAAACCCCAGCGCCTCATGCGCATGGCCCGCTCGAAAGCCTACTTGTTCGGCGGCGTCGAAATCCGCTGGTTCTGCGACGCATCACTGATCAAAGACGAGACGCCAACCGAAGCCGTGTTCCACTTCCCCGGCGGTCTCAAAGATTACCTATCAACGACCATCGAAGGCCGCACCCTCGTCACCAAAGATTTGTTCTCCGGCAACGTGAAACGCGAAGGCGGCCACGGCTCGGTTGAATGGGCGGTCGGCTGGATCAGCGACGAAGATGGTTTCTCGCAATCCTATTGCAATACCATCCCGACAGCCGAAGGCGGCACTCACGAAAACGGCCTGCGCTCAGCCCTGTCAAAATCCTTGCGCGAGTTCGGCGAGCGCGTCGGCAACAAGAAAGCCACGCAAATCACCGCTGACGACGTTATGAGCACGGCAACCTCCATGCTCTCCGTCTTCATTCGCGAGCCCGAGTTCCAAGGCCAGACCAAAGAAAAGCTCGCCACTCAAGAAGCAACGCGCATCGTTGAAAACACCGTCAAAGACGCCTTCGACCATTGGTTGACCGACGCGCCGCAGCAGGCGCAAAAGCTGCTCGAATGGTGCATCGAGCAGGCCGAAGATCGTCTCAAACGCAAGCGTGACAAGGAAGTCGGCCGTCAATCCGCTACGCGCAAATTGCGCCTCCCCGGCAAACTCGCCGACTGCACCATCCAGTCCGCGTCGGGCACCGAAATTTTCATCGTCGAAGGCGACTCAGCCGGCGGTTCTGCCAAGAGCGCGCGCAATCGCGAAACCCAGGCCATACTGCCGTTGCGCGGAAAGATCCTCAATGTCGCCAACGCCTCTTCCGCAAAGCTCAGTCAAAACCAGTTGATCTCCGATCTCATCCAGGCGCTTGGCTGTGGCACCGGCTCAAAATATCTCGATGACGATCTGCGTTACGAGCGCGTCATCATCATGACCGACGCCGACATCGACGGCGCCCACATCGCCTCGCTGCTGATCACCTTCTTCTACCAAGAAATGCCGGAGCTGATCGACAATGGCCATCTCTTCCTCGCCGTACCACCGCTCTACGTGCTGAAACACGGCGCCAAATCCGTCTACGCCCGCGACGACAAGCATCGCGAAGAACTGCTCAAGAAAGAATTCGCCCACAACGCCAAGGTCGAAATCGGTCGCTTCAAAGGCTTAGGCGAAATGAACGCGTCGCAACTCAAAGAAACCACCATGGACCCGAAGAAGCGCACGCTTCTGAAGGTGGAAATTGAGTTCGACCAAAAGATTGAGACAGCAGACGCCGTCAACGCGCTGATGGGTTCAAAACCCGAAGCCCGCTTCCGTTTCATCCAAGACCGCGCCGCCTTCGCCAAAGACCTGGATATCTAATCGTTGTAACAGGACAACAAAAAAGGGCGGCCCTCTGAGCCACCCTTTTTTATTATCACCGCTCATCGCAATAAGCGACGCAGCGATTATTTCATTGGAGCATGTGCTGGTTTTTTGGGGGCAGGCGCCGCTGCGACGTGATGCACGCGGCTCATCTTGGCTGCGTGAATGCGATCAATCGTTGCGTCGATGTGCGCCATCTTTGCTTTGATCATGTCAGCAACGCGCTGGAAGCAATCCACATCCCGCACGTGTCCAGCTGACGCCATGCTGGGCGCTAACAACAGCGCTGCACCAAATGCCGCGCCGATCAGTGTGTTGGTTGTCCGCATGTTGATGTATCCTCCGTCGACGAGATGCCGAGGTTTGGATCGTGCAACGGGAGTCTTAATAAAACATTTAAATTGCGTAAGTATCCCTAACCAAACGTTAGCAATGCCCAGCATTCAGCACTTGCTGCGACGCATGATTGCTGAGGCAACCCCGCAATAACAAGCCCACGCATCCGAGTTGCAAGACACACACGGGCCTTTCCGGTCAGACCCAACAAACTATAAGAAACTGGCAAAGAGTGCTTGATCACGACGACATCAACATCAGAGGCATCCATACCAATGCTAACGATCCCGCTCGCGTTTCTAGATCTCTCCGCACAGTTCATCGGCGCAGTGACATTGGTCACGATAGCAGCGGCCGTCTTCGGCTTCATCATTCACAAGCTCTGGCCACGCTCACTGAACCCCAGTCTCTTCGCCGTGCTCATTCCGCTCTTCGGCCTCGCCCTCGCTGCATACTTCGGCAGCACCGCCGCCGCTACCGCCATCGTCGCTTTTATTTTCTTAGCCATTCTCGGCGCCCTAACTGGCCTCGCATAACGCGACTGGCCAAAGCAATTCACGCAAGCTCGTGTCAGCGCTAGATCGTGTTGATCCATGCGTCGATGGCCTCAATGTGCAGATCAACCAGAGTTTCGATATCGCTCGGAACCATCTTTCCCTTCGCCGCACAATACGCAGCAACCGAAGCATCGATATCGATCCACGTCGAGGCAGCAACACCAACCTCAGTGTCGTCGACCGCCGCCCGCCGCTCCGCACGTTCCTCGACCTCAACTGCATCCAAGTCTTCGAGCCGCGCCAACATCCGATCATACACGTGCCGGTAGCGTGCGCTCACGTCGAGAAAGGGAGCAACGCCTTGGGCCGCGAAATAGTCGGCAACAGTCGCGCCCGTCCCATAAATTCCAGCCGTCTCAGGATGTGCGGCCAATCTACCGACTTTTTCAACCCCGTCAGCATCTCGCGCAATTCCAAGCGGATAAAGCCGACAAGCCAATGGCCGGTCCGAGTGCACCGTACAGCCCTTTGGCCCCAGGAAACTGCAGGCGTTTTCCTTCTCTTCAATCACACGCAACACAGTGCCACCAGCTTCGGTATGCCGCGCAATGAAGTCAGTTGTCGACAACTTGAGGTGACGCGCCAGTCGCAGGGCCTCATAAGGCTCGATGCGGATCGCCTTATGGTGGCAACAGCGCGAACAAGCGTTGCATTGATACGAAAATGCACTGTCGCGAGTGAGTGAAAAGTCTGCGTCTTGCACGTCAGTTGTGTAGCGCATCGCGCGGCGACCTTAAAAATTGCAACGAGCGGCGCAAGCCGCCGCTCGTTGGAGAGTTGTTCGCAGGGATTGTCACCTTGTTGGATTCGCACACAGGAATGCGCAAGTTAACCTCCTGCCATATGTGCGAATTATTTTTTCGACACTGGGATCGGTTCTTTATGTTTCACTTGAGTGTCTGTCTTTGGAGCGGCCTTGCCCCGCTCCAGTTTAATCTTGCCCGAATTCTCACGAATATCTTTGTGCTTCACAGAAGCATCCTGGCTATTAGGCCGCGTCAGCTTGATGCGTATGTCGGGATCAGTCGTCGCGCCTTGTGCGTCAGCCTTTTGCGCGCGCATACCAAGGCCCGCGCCGAATGCTGCGACAGCCGCAGACAGTTTAAGTATGGCGGCGCGGCGATTTTCCGATTTAGGCGCGCGATTGTCAGAACTGTTGCTATCGTCCACGTGGACCACCTTTGGCTGAAGACATTAAGACAGGACGGCTCACTCGAGCACATTTCGCGTGTACGCGAATCTCGCCAAAGGCAACAGGGCCATAATGATCAATTTGACATTAAGTGACTTAGGCACCTCACGTCTTCAAACGCAGGTGCTCCGCAAACGTCCTCGCGACCCTAATCGAGCACCGGCGCCCGAGACCTCAAAGATCGAGCACAATACACGTCGTCGTGCCGTGCGCGTAGAGCTTACCATTGGCATCCACAATGCGGCCCTCCGCCGTACTCGTCCGTCGCCCCGCATGAACCACGCGCCCTTCCGCCCGCACTTCCCCCGTCTTGTCCGTCATGCCACGCACTAAATGCACGCGATATTCAAGCGTCGTGTAACCCTGCCCCGCCGCTAAATTTGTCTGCACCGCACAACTCATACAGCTATCAAGCAGCGTCCCCGCGAGCCCGCCATGCACGCTGCCAATCGGATTGTAGTGCTCAAACGTCGGCGTACAGGTGAAACAGGCATATCCCGGCTTCACCTCTTTCAACAAAAAACCCATAGCGCGACCGATGGGCGGAACTGGCAACGTGCCGTCGATCAAGCCTTGCAAAAATTCAAGCCCGCTGAGCTTGCGCACAGTTTCCACCGGCGTCACGCCAAACGTGCGGCCCTCAAGTCCAGGAAAATTCGACATCTGTGTCCTTCGTATCGTTCCGCACATTTACAGCGCTGTCGATAATCTCAACCACGCCGTCAAATCAAAAGTGATCATTCCACCGTCGCGCGGCATAACTTTTAACAGCGCGACGTCAAACCGGTCCAGCCTATTTAGCGCTTGCCTCAGCGCAAACCAAACAGCGGTCGGATCCAGGCATACCGCCGGATCAGCGCTTCATATGTGATAACGCTGGCCAGGGCCGCGAGCAACAGGATGATGCCAAATTTGTACACAGCCGAGGTGGACCAGCCGTCAACGAGATAGGCGAAGATCACGATGAAGGTCTGGTGCAAAATGTAGAACGGCAGCACGAGGTCATTGAAATATTTCAGACCGCCAGAGCGGTGCCCCAGAAACGTCTGCCCCGTGCCGAGAAGCGTCAGCACCCAGCACCAACCGGCCGTAGCGTGCAGAACCGAAGCGCCTAGGGGCTGAGGATCAGTAAAATTCCGCTGCAACGCAGCGTTGAGCAGAATATATGAACTGATTGCTGCGGGTATGATTGCGAAACGTGCGAGATTTTGAAGTACGGTGCGCAGATCGGGACGGGTTGCTAGCCCATATCCGAGCAAGAAGTAGACCGGATAGGTCAACATGTTCCAACCGCCGAGGCCATGCGGTCCGAGCGCCGCTTCGATCAAGGCCAACATCAAGATCGGGCCGACGATGATAAAGGCTAAACTAGCCGTGTCGCCGGCATCCGGTTTCAAAAACGCAGTATTGGCGAATATCCGCCGGATCGGTCCAAGCAGCGGCATCGTTACGATGGTGATCAGCATCAGCATCAACAGATACCAAAGATGCAAGCCCATCCAGGCGA
This sequence comes from Hyphomicrobiaceae bacterium, assembly GCA_013141255.1. GTDB lineage: Bacteria > Pseudomonadota > Alphaproteobacteria > Rhizobiales > Hyphomicrobiaceae > JABFRJ01. Next base: position 3,674 of record JABFRJ010000407.1, on the reverse strand, counting down.
AATTGCCGGTGCCTCCAATCTCGAGATAGGGTGCATTGAAATAGTGCGGATAGAACGCCAGAAACGAGCCCGTAAATTGCCCGCGGCTGATCCGCTCGATGTACACTTGCGGGGGAACAATGACGAGGCAACCAAAAATCAGGGGTATCAGCAGCCGCCGCACCCGATCGGCCAGAAAACGCTTTTTCGTGCGTGTATCCAGGGCCAGAGCGGTGCTGATCCCGGAAATGACGAACAAGATCGGCATACTCCAGAGCAACAAGAAACTACCGAGCACCGTGACGAATTGGCTCTTGGACGCCGAACTAAAATGCCAAGTCCACGGTACAAACGGCGAGCCGCTGTGAAAAACAAAGATCGCGACGGTCGCGAGAACTCGCAGCCAATCCAAGGCCGTCTCTCTCTTCGGCGTCATCAATAATCCCAATCAATATTGCCGACTGCTTCAAAACCAAATCGCGCGACAAAACAAAAGGCTAGAGCGCGATCGCGATTCAACCAAAAGAGATCATGCTCTAGTGCATCATCAAATGCACTAAATCCCGAAAAACTACGCCTGCGCCGCAAACACTGTACGCACGAGGTGGTAGTTCGAATGCTTTTGCAATCCTCGATCAGCGCAATCACGTTATTTTGTCACCTCGCAAACTTCGCAGAACATCGTCCTTACGCCCATTTCTCGCGAGGTAGCACCCGACGCATCAATTCAATCAACGCCGCTCTCTCCGGCCGGTTTCAAATGCGTTGAATACCCCCAAGGACCACAGACGCTCGATCACCCCTTGCCAACGCATCAGCTTGGTCATGGTGCGCACCACAAGAGCGGGATCATCTCGAGCGATAGCCACGGTCGCATCGAATACATCCTCACCCGCGACCTTATCCGCACAAGACACGAGCAATACTGGGAGGTGCTGCACTGCGAGATGGCGCCATTGAATTCTGAATTCCAAATTCGTAAAACACTTCATCTCACACCCCGGTCCCGCCCACATGGCCATCGCCCAACTGGAATTGCAGCCCGTCCTGATCGAACAGGTTGAAAACCGCCTGATCGACGCCATCATCGACGGCACTCTCGCCTCCGGCACCCGCCTCACTCAAGAAAGCGCCGCCGCCATGCTCGGCGTCTCGCGCCAACCCGTCAGCCACGCCTTGCAAGCTTTGAGACGGCGCGGCCTCCTTATCGAACACGGCAAGCGCGGCCTGCAAGTCGCCCCCCTTGATGCCAGCCGCATTCGCGACCTCTATCGCGTCCGCGCGGCACTCGATGGCCTAGCCGCTGAGTGCGCAGCCAACAACGTCAAACGCGGCATCGCTGATACGACCGTGCTCGCCCACGCCCGCGACACCGTCCGCCGAGGCCAAGCACTCCCCCCAGACGCATCAGTCTCAGATCGTATAGCCGCCGACGTGGCGTTCCATTCGGCTATCCATACACTCTCAAACAACTCAGCCATCACTGAGACCGTCCACGCTCAATGGCCGCACTTCATGCGCTCCATGGCGCTGGTACTGACCGACAACCAGATCCGCGCCCGCGTCTGGAATGAACACGCAGGCATCCTCTCGGCAATCCTCGTGCACGATGTATCGGGCGCAGCAGACCTTGCCCGATGTCACACCGAATTAGCCGGCGAAGAAACCGCCACCCGCCTCGAACGCCTCAATCAACAGACCGCCTAAGCAACCGACGCAAGCATCAAATCATCGAAAGGAAACGTCCATGAAACTCACCGACGCCCAAGTCGCCCAATTCCACAAAGAAGGTTGGCTGTTCCTGCCGGAACTGTTCACGCCCGAAGAAATAGAAATCCTGCGCGATGAATCCGCGGCTGTCCTTGGATCGAACCGGCAGGAAATCTGGCGCGAAAAAAGCGGAGCGCCGCGCACGGCCTTCGCCGCGCACACCTACAATGAAGCCTTCTCAATTCTCGGACGTCATCCCCGCATGATCGAACCCGTCGAGCAGATGTTCGGCGAAAAAGTCTACATGCACCAGTACAAGATCAACGCCAAAGCCAAGTTCGACGGCGACGTCTGGCAGTGGCATCAGGACTACGCCACCTGGATGCGCGATGACGGTATGCCCGAACCCCGCGCCATGAATATTTCAGTTTTCCTTGACGAAGTTTATCCATTCAACGGCGCACTCATGCTGGTGCCACGCTCACAAAAGCACGGCAACATCAACGCCGGTCACGACACATCAACCACAGCCTATCCCTTGTGGACGCTCGATAACGCCACCGTCGAAAAACTCGTCGCCGAAGGCGGCATCGTCGCCCCCATCGGTAAGCCCGGCGGCATGCTGATGTTCCACGGCAACCTCGTGCACGGCTCTGCAGGCAACATCACACCCTACTCGCGCCGCATCGTCTATCTCACCCTCAACGCGGTATCGAATGCCATTAAAAAGCCAACGCGCGCCGAGTGGATCGCGCACCAAGACTTTACGCCCATCACAGCCGTCGCCGACGACGCGCTGCTGCAATACGCCCGTCAACACAAAAAACACGCCGCCGAATAATTCCGACCAGCCGAGTAAAAAACAAAACAGCCGGGATAACTCCCGGCTGTTTTCGATTGCAACACTGAAGCGCAGACTACCGACGATCACCCGCCGACAGGCGACGTTCAACCGACATCGAATACCGGCTCATGCCAAAGCAAAACAGCCAGAACAAAAAGCCCGCAAACAAATAGCCGGTCATCACCGTCGGTGGCGCAAACCACTTCTGGTCGCTCATATTCTTCTGCACCACGCCGAGCAGATCGAACAACCCGATGATCAGCACTAGGCTCGTATCCTTGAACAACCCGACGAACGAATTGACGATCCCAGGAATGACGAGCTTCAGCGCCTGCGGCAGCACAATCATACTCATCTTCTGCCCGTAGTTGAGGCCGAGGGCATCAGCCGCCTCAAACTGTCCACGCGGTATCGCCTGCAACCCGCCGCGAATGACTTCGGCAAGATAAGCCGCCGAGAACAGCGCCACCATGATCAGCGCCCGCAGTAGCTTGTCGAAATTCCACCCCGGCGGCAGGAACAGAGGCAACATCACCGACGACATGAACAACACCGTGATCAGCGGCACGCCGCGCACGAACTCAATGAACCCCACCGACACCGTCTTTACAATTGGCATCTTCGAGCGTCGACCAAGCGCCAACGCCACACCAATTGGAAACGCCGCCACAATGCCGACCGTGGCGACGATCAGCGTCAACATCATGCCGCCCCAGAACTCCGTCGCCACATGCGGCAAACCAAAGAGCCCACCGACGAGCAAGAAAAACGCCACAATCGGAAAGATGAAAAAGAAGAAAATCACGAACGGCTTTTTGCCCGTCGTTTCTTCGACAAAACATCCAACCGTCGCTGCACCAAGTGCCAGCAACAAAAACACCGGGTCAACAATGGCATCAAAGCCGGTGAAGTTTGGCGCAACCAGCGGCGTCAGATACTTAAGCGCGATCAGAACAGCGATGATACCCGCCGACCATGTCAGCACCGGACGCTTGTCGCCCCAGCCATTGAACATCAGCGGCACCAGCGCACCGATCGCTAACAGATAGACGAGCTTCGGCCGCCACCGCTCCACCTCCGGATACGTGCCGTACATAAACTGCGAGAATTTCGAGAACACGAACGGCCAACACGCACCATC
>JABFRJ010000351.1 GCA_013141255.1 Hyphomicrobiaceae bacterium | reverse complement strand
GCCTTGCGGTCAATCCAATAGCGTTTGTGCTCAAACGGTGTTCCTGGCAGCGATACCCGCTGGCCGTTCGTTGGCGCGCCCAACGTCACATCGACTCCACAACGCCATAGCTGGCCAATGGCATCTGAAAAGACGACAACCTCCCGCACGCGATCAGAAAATTCGGGCAGCGTCGGGACAATGGCTAACGGCCGAATTGCTACGCGCGACTGTTGAGCAAACGTGGCCAATGTTCGCCCTGGTCCAACCTCGATAGCAACAGCAGGATCGCCCGCAACCGCCGTGGAATACGCATCAGCAAAACGAACGGTAACACGCGCATGTTGCGCCCAATAGTCAGGCGACATCGCCTCAGTGTCCGTCAGAAACTGCCCAGTAACCGATGAAACAATCGGAATGCGAGGCGCGTGTAGCGTCATGCCTTGAAGTGCGCGACGCAACTCGGCAACGACAGGTAACATCGCTGCAGAATGAAACGCATGTGACGTATGGAGCCGTCGATGGGGCACGTCACGCGCAGCCAACTTCTCCTCAAAATCGGCAATGTGCTCGAACGACCCGGCCACCGTCACAAGTTCCGGAGCATTGACAGCCGCGATCTCAACACTCACAGGCAAAAGCGATTCAATATCTTTGAGTGGAGCCCGTACGGCGAGCATCGCACCAGGTGGCTGCGCGCGCATCGCTTGCCCACGCGCCGCAATCAAACGCAACGCATCGTCAAACGACATGACACCAGCGATCGTTGCCGTTACAAACTCGCCAAGGCTGTGGCCGATCATGATGCCGGGTTGGGCACCACGCGACATAAGCAATCGGGCAAGCGCATGCTCGATCACAAACAATGCCGGTTGCGCCAACAGCGTCGAGCGAATGGGGTGCGCGTCATCGTCACCCAAGGGTTGAGTGTCAAACAAAGCAGACCTGATTTCAGGTCCAATCAGCGGCTCAAGCACAATGAGGCCGCGATCGACCCACTGTTTGAAAATCGGCTCGGATCGATACAGCGTTTGGCCCATGCCCGGATACTGAGCGCCCTGACCAGGGAACATAAACAGTAGTTTTGGCGCAGCATCAGGTGTCCGCAGAACGCCTTTGTTCGCAGCCGAAGTCAGGCCAGCAATTGCGCAATCTCGCGTTCTCGCGGCAACTGCAATTCGGTACGGAAACGCACGTCGTCCCGACTGCAATGTATAAGCCGCGTCAGATAGCGATGGCGGCTGCGCATCTGCAAAACGCCGAGACAATGCCAACGCTGCAGTTTTGGCGCTTGCCTCACTCCGCCCAGACACCACAAGCAAGTGAGCGTGATCGTCGGTTGTCGCAACCTCCGCAACGCGCGTAACGGGCGACTCCTCTAACACCAAATGCACATTCGTTCCGCCGACGCCAAACGCGCTCACTCCAGCCCGTCGTGGCTCAGACCCGCGCGGCCAAGGCGTCAACGTCGTAGCAATTTTGAACGGGCTTTGGTCCAGCTGAATATTGCTATTCACGCGTTCGAAATTGATCTGCGGCGGCAGCAGCTCGTGATCAAGCGCGAGCGCTGTTTTGATAAGACCCGCGACGCCTGCCGCCGCATCAAGATGCCCCACGTTGGCCTTGATCGAGCCAAGCCAGCAATAGTTACGCGCATTCGCAGTCTCAAACGCCGATTGCAATCCACGAAACTCGATAGGATCGCCCAGCGGCGTGGCGGTGCCATGCGCCTCAACATATCCGATTGTGTCGGGTTCAACGCCGGCAACCGCCAGCGCCGCTGCAATTGCTTCAGCCTGCCCCTCCGCGCTAGGCGCCGTGAAGCCAACCTTACCTGCGCCATCATTATTGACGCCAACGCCGCGAATGACGGCATAAATATGATCGCCATCCTGCACAGCATCTTCGACACGCTTCAGCACAACGACGCCGGCACCCGAGCCGAAAATAGTACCAGTCGCGTTGGCGTCGAACGGTCGACACGTGCCGTCCGCCGAGGCCATGCCGCCTTCGCTATGGATATACCCGCGCTGCTGCGGCAACGTGATTGAAACACCGCCAGCAATTGCCATGTCAGAACTAAACAGTTGCAGCGATTGCACGGCTTGAGCAACAGCGAGCAACGACGTTGAACACGCGCTTTGTACATTCACCGCAGGCCCACGCAGGTCGAGTTTGTAGGCAACGCGGGTCGCAACAAAGTCCTGCAACGCGCCCATCAATTCTTGGTACGAGCCGACTTGAAAATTGGACGTGAAAACGTCGACCGCTGATCGATCCTGTAGCACGTGGCGAAGGAAGTAAGTGTTAAGCGAGCTCCCGGCAAACACGCCAATAGCACCAGGCGTTTGCTTGGAATCATATCCAGCATCCTCAAGCGCCGACCACACGCACTCGAGAAACACCCGTTGCTGCGGGTCCGTCAGCGCCGCGTCACGCGCATTGTAGCCGAAAAATTCGGCATCGAATTGGTCGATACCATCGATAATTGGACGCGCAGGTACATAGTTCGGATCGGCGCGGGTTGCCGCGTCAAAATCATCATCGAGTTCATGCGGCTCAAACCGCCGAATTGCCGAGTGCCCAGCCTTCAACATCTCCCACAGTGCAGGAATGTTAGCTGCGCCTGGAAACCGGCCTGCGACGCCAATAATCGCGACCCCGCCAGCGAGTTCTCTCAATCGCTGTTCAGTCATCGTCTTGTCTGCACTCTGAAATGTCCCGCTCACGACCCTGCAGTCCCTCCAAGTCCTCTTCGCGCTTGCAGCAAAGCCCTCTGCTGCGCGCCGCGAGCCCGAGCCCGCGATACGTTGGAGTCTGTCGGCAAAGTACCGTCTTTGCTCACCGGTCCATCAATAAACGCAGCCAGGTTCGCGATTGTCGGGTAGCTGAACAGATCAGTCATCGTCAGCGCCATTGCGACACGACCGCTTAACTCCGCATGCACCTTAACCATGCCGATGGACGTTCCGCCGAGGTCAAAAAAGTTTTTAGTTAACGGAATGTCCATAGGCCCTAGAACTTTTCGCCACGCGTCAACAATCAGTGTGACTGTCGGCGATATAGTCCGAGCGGTGCTTGCCGTTTGAACGACGCACGAGTTGCTTGGAAACGTCGGCAAAGCACTGCGATCAACCTTCCCGTTGGCGTTAAGCGGCAGCGTCTCAAGCACAAGCACGTCCGCCGGCACCATGTGCTGCGGCAAGCGCGTCTTAGCGACGACTAAGATTTTGTCGGAAAAATCTTTCGCAGTCGGCCACTGAGCAGGCTTCAAATACGCCCCAAGTCGCGGCGGAGCATCACTAACGCTTCGTGCAATGACCACGGCGTCCTGTATGCCCGCAATTGAGCGGAGTTGGTTTTCAATTTCGTCAAGCTCAATGCGCTTGCCCGAGATTTTGATCTGCCGATCGCGCCGCCCAAGAAATTCGATGGCACCATCCGAACGTCTCCGCGCGTAGTCGCCGGTAAGGTAGAGCAGCGCACCATATTTCCGAGAGAAATGATCCGGTACGAAGTGCTCAGCCGTGAGGTCCGGACGATTGAGGTACCCAAGCGCAACCCCATCGCCGCCCGCAACCAATTGCCCAATCTCACCATCTGCGACGAGCTCCAGCGCATCGTCCACGATGTAAGCCTTCGTGCCGGAAATCGGCATGCCGATTGGCACCGAACCATCACCCCAGCCAGAGCGAGGAATCGAAAAACAGCAAGTAAATGTAGTGTTTTCTGTCGGTCCATAGCCGTTAATCAGCCGACACTGTGGCAACGCATCGAGCACGCGTCGGACATGCGACGGTGACAGCACGTCGCCTCCTGCCAGCAATTGACGCACGCCTGCGAACGCCGATAGGTCACGCTCAGCAAACAGGTGAAACAATCCAGCCGTCAACCAAACCGCCGTTACTCCATGGTTGCGAATCGTGTTGGCAATGACATCAAGCGACGGCACCGCATCCTCAACAATGACGACGCGTCCGCCGTTGAGTAATGCGCCCCAAATTTCAAGTGTGGATGCGTCAAACGCTAACGGTGCCGCATGCAGGAGCACCTCGTCAGGGCCAAGCGTCATGAAGTCTTGCCCACGCACCAATCGCACGATGCCACGATGCGGAACGACGACGCCCTTCGGTGTGCCGGTCGATCCAGACGTATACATGACGTAGGCTGGTGTATCCGGTGAGAGCTGTAGATCAGACGGCGTGAATGGACCAGCCGAGCGCGCTTCGCGCACGAAAGCCTCGATGTCGAGCGCCACGACGCCGACCGGTAGTTTTAACTCAGAAATTAAATCGGGCACACCTAGCACGACGACAGGCTTGCTATCAGCGAGCATGCGCACATTAGCGCCGCTCGGATAACTGGGGTCTAGTGGGAGATACGCGGCTCCGACCTTGAGTGCCGACAGCATAACAATAATAGCGGTAATCGAACGTGGAGCCAGAAGGCCAACCAAGCTGCCCGACCCAACGCCATGCTCATGCAAGCGACTCGCGACGCGATCCGTTAACCAATCGAGCGATCGATAGTTCATGGATTGAGCACCAGCAACCAACGCTACGCGCGCGCCATGAGCATTCACCGTTGCCGCAAATTGGGACACCACGTCCCGATCCGGGAAATGAGTGTGCAGGCCAAAGGTGTCAGTATTCGACGTCATAGGGGGATGTACGCAAACCGAACAACAAAAGCGGAGATCTTGTTACCTTGATGCAAGTCTTGCGCCCTCAGACTTAGTCTCGCACGCTTCGGCGATCACCAAAGTTAGTATTTGAGTTGTATCTCCGCCATGTACTTCATGGTGTCAATCGGTCTGCGGGGCAAGCCGCTAAGCCACGCCGTCGCAGCACGACTGGTGCGCCATTGGTCTTGATCGCAATTGCTCCCGCGACAAGGTCAGTCGGTCGGAAGTTCAAGATGCGCCAAAGTGCACCATCGTCGCCACGCGGGCCCCGTATCAACGGCATTTCATCGGTGTCAGTGACATCAACCACAAACGACGTCAGTGGCATCGACAGTCCATCGCCAGCAGCCTTCACCACGGCCTCCTTCCGCGTCCAGCACCGGAAAAACGCAGCACGCGCTTCGGCCTCAGGCATGAGGGCAAGTGCCTCGATTTCCTCGCGCGCAAAATACCTCTCAGCCAAATTATCAGTCACGTCACGTTCAGCCTCAATATCGACGCCCAATGGGTGCGTCGGAGAGACAGCAAGTGCCGCCAATGCGCCCGTGTGACTTAGATTAAAAAATGGCGCTGATGTCGTAGACACCGTCAATTCGGGCTTACCATGTGAGCCTAAGTCAAACCGCAGTTGATCAGGGGGTACACTTACATAGGCCGCCAAAATCTCGCGCAACCGTCCATGTGCAATTCGAAATTGCCTCTGATGCGTCTCAGACATAAATCTCGAAGCACGCGCCAACTCTGCAGTATCAAGAAATGTCGACAGTCGATCATGCGCGGCGTCATTGGCAGCGAGTGACCAAACCCATAAGTCGATAATGACTGGTTGCGACACGACGTCTCCGGCAATGAACACAGAGCATCGTACAGGTATTCACGTTAAAACGCATCTAAGAAGCGTACAACGCAAGTCTTCAAGCAAAGCGTCCGCGTAACAAATCAGAAACCCGCGGCAGTCGCAGATGCGCGTCATTGCGCAGGACCATCTCGGTCCACATCAACCCGCACAACCCGACAGTAAGTATACCAGCAAACCCAAGGCCAAAAAACGATGTTGGATGCCACAATTCGCTGACCAGAGCGAGTAATAAGTAGAGCGATATGCCACCGATAAGCGCCAAAGGAACGGTCTGCGCGACATAAGTCCTAAGCGGAATTTTGAGTTCGCGGCAGGCCAAAAACGTCAGTGCCACAGCTAACACGATGTTCGGGATCGCCATACCCCAAGCAACACCGAGCAGTCCATATGTATTGGCCCACCACACGCTGAGTACCAGATTGAGAACGCCAGAAATCAAGGTCGCAATTGTCGGCCATTTAGCATTGCCAAGCCCCATCAATATTGGCATCGCTACCCCGCGCGCAGGTAGAAAAATCAGATAGGAAACGGCAAGTATCTGAAGAACGTCACCTGACGCAGTCGCGTATGCATTGCCGATCCAGTATTTGAGAAACGCAGGTCCAAATACAATCAAAAATAGGCACGCACAAATACTGACTGCGACCGCGACCTTCGACCATCGCAAAAATACCGCTTGCAGTTCGTGCGACTTATCCAACGATTGCAAGTTCGTCGCGACAGGCATGATGACAGCCGCAATACCACCTATGAATTGTGTCAAAATCAGCATCAACGCGTTTGGAACTGCAACAGACGGCACGTCAGCGTTGGTCATGAAGTAGCCCACAATCAGAGGGCTCGTCTGGAACGCTAACTGGCTTCCGATCACCATCAGAAACACGTAGAGACTGAAGCCAAAAATATCTTTGACCGTTTGCATTGTGGCGTGGTGCGGCTTCGGCCGAATTTCAGGATACGACTTGAACACGTAGCCCCAGCACAGCAACAATTCGACGACAGACATGACCAGCATCAAAATTGAAAGCGATAAGAAGCCCGGATACCAAAGAACCAATACAAGGTTGAGGGCTGCGCGGATGAGGAGTTGCCCGATCATCAACCAATTCTTAAGTATAAAGTGCTCGTAAGCCGAAAAAATCGCATAGGGCATGGTTGCAAGGAATGCGAGACCCGTCTGCAAGACCGCCAGCACAAATGTCAATCGTGCTTCACTTTTGAGGTCCGCAGCAACAACATAATGCGTCTCAAAGAACCAAAGTAACGGTAACCCAAGCACCAGTACCGCCAATCCGGCCCCAACATACAACGCAGCACAACTCGCAACGACGCGATTGAGTTTTTCGTGATCCTTAGTCGCAATTGCCTGCGTCATTTCTCTGACCGACGCCATCGGCGTACCGAGATGCAACATAAATAGATACGCGGTCAAAGACGAAATAATAATCCAGACGCCGTAGTTCTCGGTGCCGAGTTTGTTGATGTTGAATGGCATGAGGAGATACGTCGTGACGGCGGTCACGAGCATCAGAAACCAATTTGATCCAACATTTTTAAGCATGAGAGATTTTGCGATTCCGGTCTCGCGTGGTCATAGGCTATTGCGGCCTAAACGCTCGCGTGTTGCTAACAAAACCTGTGGTGGTGGTCTTTGGAACTCTTCGCACGTAGTAAATCACGTGTCTGAACGGATAAAACATATCCATCTACGTAAGCAATGTGCTGCATCGCGCGCGCATTAACCAAAGGCTCCGCCTCAGCGGCGCATCAAGAGTGTTGCCCCCACAATGAACGCGGCCCCAATCAGTGTGGTCAGTCCAGGCACGTCACCGAAAAACATCCACCCGTAGATTGTCCCCCACACCAGGACCATATAGTGGACTGGCGCCAACCGCGCCGCCTCGGCCCTCCTGAATGCATGTGCGAGTAAGGTATGCCCGCCGACACCAAGTATGCCAATCAAACCAAAAACCAAGACGTCAGCCGCAGTGATCCAGGTCCACACATAGAGGCCAGGAATTGCCAAGACGAGCGCCGGGATCACGTTCTGCAGGAGCACAATCGTTGGCAATGGATCCCTGTTCGCGCGGGCCCGCAAAATGATGATGACCAGCGCATAGAAAACAGACGACACGATGACAGCTGCAGCACCAAGCCAAGCGTCGGCAGAGTATGGTCGCGCACCAAATTGCCCACCGACGATAATGTACATGCCAACAAGTCCCGCAGCGAGTGCGAAGCCCAGACGCGGATCAAACCGTTCTTTGAGTAACACCACGCCAAACATGGCAATGAAGACCGGTGCGATAAACGAAAGCGCCATCACCTCCGCCATCGGTAGAACAGACAATGCATAGAAAAACGAACCGGCCGCACCAACCGCCAATACCGAGCGCAATGAATTATAACGCAATGTGTCACGCGACGGCCATTCCGGCGCTTGCGCAAAGAATGCAATCATCGCCCAGACGCTTCCCGCGACAAACCGCAGAAACGCTATTTCAAGAACGGGATAGCGCACAGTCAGCGTCTTAATGAGCGCATCCATAAGGCACAGCACACCCTCGGCTAAAGCTGCGAGCACAACGGCACGACGAAGGAGGGAACGATCAGACACGAAAGGTGCGGTGCTCGGTAGTGGAGGCGTGAAACACGCATGGCAGACAACGTGTAGACGTCACACGCGGATCAGGCAATCTTAGCGACGACGCACGCGCCCATCACCACCTTGCGAGCCCCGAGCTGTCCCCTGCAGGATGCGGCGCGGAAATACGGCGGCGGCCGAGCGTTTAGTGCCAACCTTCGTCTCGGTCACAGCATTTTTTCCAGACTTACCGGACTTCGAAGCCTTGCCCGCCTTCTTCGTCTTTACAGGTTTCGACGCTTGACCTTTGACGGCTTTTGTAGGTGCCATTGCCACTCCAGTTGAACCAAAACCGCCAGTTCCGCGCACAGTCGGTCGCGCGGTCGTGCTCTCCCTCAATGACAACCTCGCCACGCTCGCAATCACCATCTGAGCAATCCGCTCGCCGCGCTGCACGACAAACAGCTTCTCGCCCAGATTGATCAGGATGACTTGCACTTCACCGCGATAGTCACTGTCGATGGTTCCAGGACTGTTCAGCACCGTGATGCCGTGCTTGAGCGCCAGCCCCGAACGCGGACGGATTTGCGCTTCAAAACCGATAGGAATCTCGAGAATGAGTCCTGTAGGCACCAGCGCGCGTGCGCCCCTCTTCAGTCGTAAAGGCTTGTTCGCGGGCACTGCCGCAACGAGATCAAGCCCCGCCGCTCCCGCAGATTGGTAAGCCGGTAACGCTAAGTCCCGTGCATGCGGTAGTTTCACCACCCGCACCGATTTCGGTGTTCGAAATTGTTGCTCGCCACGCGCCATCAAGCTTTGTCCGTATGCTCTTTGAGATACAGCGTCGCCAGCGCCATCAATCGCTCGGCGACTTTGTCTTTATCCATTTCCGGCCAACTGTCCACGCCATCAGCACTGACCAGATGCACCGTGTTGCGATCACCACCCATGACGCCGGTCTCTGGTGACACGTCATTGGCAACAATCCAATCGCAACCCTTAGACTTGCGCTTCCTCTTTGCATGATCAAGCACGTGTTCTGTTTCGGCCGCGAACCCGATTATCAATGGTGGCCGCTTGCCAGGTTTCAAATGCGCAATAGTCTTCAGGATGTCGGAATTTTCCACCAAATCCAGCTGCGGTGTCGCCAGTTTATCGGTCTTCTTAATCTTCTCATTTGCATTGCGCTTCACGCGCCAATCAGCCACCGCCGCCGCAAACACCCCGACGTCAGCAGGTAACGTCCTCTCAACCGCCGCCAACATTTCAGCCGCACTGTTAACCCTCACCACATCAACGCCCGCGGGATCACTGAGCGTGACCGGCCCCGAGATCAGTGTCACGCGTGCACCAAGATCTGCCGCCGCCTTGGCAATCGCAAAACCTTGCTTCCCCGAAGAGCGATTGGCGATGTAACGCACCGGATCAATAGGTTCATGTGTCGGACCTGCCGTCACCAGCACATGCCGTCCGCGAAGCGGTCCATCATTGCGCGCGACACTATCAAGCAACGCTTCAATTATTGCGAGGATCTCCAAGGGCTCCGCCATGCGCCACACACCCGCCTCGCCCCGCTCCGCCATTTCCCCAGCATTGGGTCCGATGAAATGGAGTCCATCGGCACGCAAAGTCCGGAAATTGCGTTGCGTCGCGGCGTGCGACCACATGCGCGGGTTCATTGCAGGTGCGACCAGCACCGGC
>JABFRJ010000514.1 GCA_013141255.1 Hyphomicrobiaceae bacterium | reverse complement strand
TTCTGCCTCTTGGATGTGGAAGTGCGCGTTGGGGAACGCATCAAATGTGCCGGCGTGGTCGTAGTGGAGGTGGCTTACAATCACGGTTTCGATTTTTGCGGGATCAAATCCCGCCTGAGCCAGCATCTTGGCCGGCTCGATGTCGATGATGCGGTTGCGCGTCTTGGCTTCAGCGTGGTCCATGCCGGTATCAACCAAGATGGTGCGATCGGCATTGTGGATGATCCAGACGAAGTAGTCGATGGGTTCAGGCCGGGCGTGGTCGTCGGCTGACATGAAGTTGTCGAAGCGGGTGCGGTTTTTGTGGGTGGCGTAGCGGAAGGCCAAAATCTCATAGGTGTCGGACGAGCTACTGCGGGAAATACTGGTGCGGGACATGCCATTGAGCTCCGGTGTTGTCGAACAGCTTTGGGCGTTGAATGTTTTGGGGGAGCTTGCCCGAGGTGCGGTGCAGCGTCGAGATGCGGGTCCGCAGACGTGGCGTGCACCGGAGATCCTTCACTTTGACCTTATTCTGATATTTTCCTGCATGTCAGAGTGTTGCGCCGAGACGCCAATCCGATATGGTGACCGCTGATGCTAGCCTGTACGTAGGCTGAGCAAGTGGCCAGCCCCAAGCGGGCTTGACGGGATTGAAACGGAATGAAGACGTCGTCGTTGTTTCAGCGCTTGAAAGCGCTTTATGCAGGTTTGAGTGCCGAGCGGCGCAAGCAAGTTTTGATTGCTGGTGCAGTTGCGGTGGTGTCGGTGGCGGCATTGGCGACGGCAGATGCGCAGCAGCGCGGTCCGGGTGGTGCGTTCGAGCGGTCGCAGCCGTTTGGTAGTCGGCCAAAGGTGATCACGCAGCCGGGGCAGTTCGACTACTACGTGATGGCATTGTCGTGGAGTCCGAGTTACTGCGCGTCGCTGCAGCGTGATGGGTATGACCCTCAGTGTCATCGTCGCGATGGCAAGCGGTATTCGTTTGTACTGCACGGTTTATGGCCGCAGTTCGAGCGGGGCTGGCCGCAAGATTGCCCGACGGCGGATCGTGGGTTTGTGCCGCGTCAGGTGGCCAATCAGATGCTTGATATTATGCCGAGCGATAAACTGGTGTTCCATGAGTACCGCAAGCACGGTACGTGTTCGGGACTGGGCGTTGATGGTTACTTCAAGCTCTCACGTGATTTGTTTGAGCGGGTGAAAGTACCCGAGGCGCTGCGCAATGTGAGCGATCCGCGCCTGTTCGTGTCGCCGCAAGAGATTGTGCAGGACTTCTTGAAGCTAAATCCTGAGATGAAGCCGGATGGCATCTTTGTGGAATGTGGGACACCGGGGCCGCGACTGAAGGAGGTGCGGATTTGCTTCGATAAGGAGGGCAAGTTCCGGAGCTGTGGTCGCAATGAAAGTCAGAATCGCTTGTGCTCTGCCTCGCGAATTTATGTGCCGCCGGTGCGTGATGCGTCAGGTGGAGGACAAGCGCCGCAAAAATCGACGCCGGGGACCGGGCAGCGTATTTAAATCTCGTGCGGGACTGTTGGAGTATCGTGAATTGATCGACCGTTGTGGATATTCCATGGCGGTCGATTTGTTTTTTTTGCGGACCGGAACGGAAAAGCTTGCGAAAAAGTGACGAATCTCAGCGGTATGGGGTGTGGATATCGTCTTCAGACGCGTGACACATCAAACTGTTGGGGGCGACACTGTCGCAAACGCACTATCGAGTTCGACCTGAAACGACGCTTTACCCGTCTTTGGATGACGTAGGTGGTGGCGTTTATCTGCGCTCGGCGCGATTGCAGCCACCGCCATTGCCCCCGATGAGCGATCATCAGCCAGAGTTGATTGATCTTGATGTTCGATCTGATATGGCGTTTGGCGGTATGCAGCGACGTCGTGCGCAGGTCCCAGGAACGGCTACCGTGCGCAAACCCGCTGAACGACGGTGGCCTGGGTGGTGCTGGGGTTTGGGTGGTTTTATGCTTGGTATGGTGTTTTGGCATTTCATCGGCTTTTGGGGCTTTTTGAATGCCGTGCTGTTTGCGCCAGCTGCACGCGATCGGGCTCAAAATGAACGTCCAGCCAGTGGTGACGCACGAGCCGTACCAAGTTTGATTGCACCACTTAAGACAACAGGCCCGGTGCGGGCTACACGAGCGGGGCCGGGTGGAAATATTGGTGCGCCAGTGCAAGCGCCACAAGCTGGCATCGTGTCGTGGGGTGCGGTTGTACAGTCGGATTCGAGTCGCGACTAACCCGCTAACCTTTCATGTGGGATCAGGGTCTATCAGGTAGATTTTTTAAGCGGCTTTGCTTATTCGTTCTGCGCGCCAGCTTGACGGTGCTCGGGCAATAACTCCGAGACCTTCTGAGGCGGGCATACGTTCGAGGCTGGTGGGGTCAATACTCCATTTCGAGGCGACCTCGATGACGTGTTCCTCAGTCGGGTAGAGCATCATTTCACCGCCGGCATCGCCTTTGCGGCCGCGAATGCCGCGGAACTCGAACAGCTTTAGGCCGAGCGCCTTTTCTTCCTTAGTTGGTCGGCCTTTGTTCCAAACGACGCCGTCGTCACTGATGGCGAAAGCGCGAGCGACTTTGCCGCCAATAACGCGGGCCCAGGCGTAGTAATCAATGATGGGGTACGAAAAGAAATACTGGACCTCGATGAAGCGACTGCCGAGGTCGAGCAGGAAGGGGATCGATTTGTCTGTAAAGCGGCGGCCAACAGGCGCTGGTAGCGGTAGTCCGACGACGAAGGTCCAACCATTGACTGGTGGCGAGATGAAAACACGAGTCTCACCGAGTTTGTCATCGTAAACAGTGCCTAAACCTGATTTCCAATTGGCAGGTTCGGCATCTAGGACGCCGAGGGCGTCGACGACCGCCATAGTGTCGCGTGTACGGACGGCAAGCCAAGCCATCTTGTAGCCAAAGCCGACAGGAAAATCGGGGGCGACGTCGTAGACGATGCGCGTCGTGGCCATGCGTGGGGCGAGGTGCCACACGGCGATGACAACTGTCGCTAACACCATGATGCCTATGACAAAATACACGTCATGCCTTTGTTGTGTGGCCCTACGGTCTTGAAGTTCAATTAACGGCTTGATCGGTTGTCGCCACAAGGGGGATTGGTCTTAGACCTAGGAGATCTCCTAGTTATCCCCAGGGGGGTGAACCTGATGTATACTGGTCAGGAGCGGAGGGTGGCCTATACTTTGGACCGCTCTTCACAGGGGGCAGTTCGGGGGCTAAGCAGGGCTCGCGATTTGAGATTGGTTCGGCGGATCGAGGCACGTTCCTGGTTCTGACCATTTGATGGACTTGAGGCTTAAAGCAATGACGACAACAACCAGCAGCAATGGCTCCTTGGCGACGGTTTTCGGCGGATCAGGCTTTGTCGGACGCCATACTGTTCGCGCTTTGGCTAAGGCTGGGTGGCGCGTACGTGCGGCAGTGCGACGTCCCGATCTGGCTGGTCATTTGCAACCTATGGGCTCGGTGGGGCAAATCCATGCGGTGCAGGCGAATTTGCGCTATCCGCAATCGCTAGCAGCGGCACTCGAAGGTGCTGATGTCGCGATTAATCTCGTTGCAGTTTTGTCCAAGAGCGGTGCCCAGACGCTTGAGGCGGTCAATGTGGCGGGGGCTCGGGCGGTTGCAAAAGCTGCGCGCGTTGCGGGTGTCAAACGCTTGATCCACGTTTCAGCTATTGGGGCTGATCTGAAATCGAAGGGCAATTACGGACGCAGCAAAGGCGAGGGGGAGCGCGCGGTTCTTGCAGAGTTTCCCGACGCGATTATTTTGCGCCCGTCTATCGTGTTTGGGCCCGAGGATGAGTTTTTCAATCGTTTTGCGAACATGGCACGCATGGCACCCGTTATGCCGCTTGTTGGCGGGAAGACTAGGTTTCAACCTGTGTATGTTGGCGATCTCGCACAGGCTATTTTGGCGAGCGCTGAAGGGCAGGGGCAAGCTGGGTCAGTTTATGAGATTGGGGGGCCAGATGTGTTCACGTTCCGCCAATTGCTCGACAAAACCCAAGCATGGTCTGGTCGCGATAAGCCCTATTTCCCAATGCCGTTTTGGTTGGCGAAATTGAGCGCGTTGATGACGGTGCCGTTGCCGAATTCGATGCGCCCGCTCACGGTCGATCAAGTGCGGATGCTTCAGTCCGACAATGTCGTGAGCGCTGCGGCTCAGTCCGAAGGTCGGACGTTGGCCGGGCTTGGTATTGGGCAGGCGCGCGGTATTTCTGGCATTGTGCCGCAATATCTCGAGCGCTTTCAGGCTAAGGGCCAATACGCCAATTATCGGCGTTAAAAGTGCACAGTGCTGGGGCTCAAAATTGGCGACGACTTCGTGTTGTTGAGAGGTTGATTGCAGTTAAGAGTTTGTGTCATGTCCAATTCCCGATACAGCCGCATCGTCATTCTCACAGGCGCCGGAATCTCTGCGGAAAGTGGGCTCGCCACGTTTCGCGATAAGGGTGGTGTGTGGGCTCAATACGACTACCAGGAAGTTGCCACGCCCGAGGGCTTCGAGCGCAACCCTGAGAAAGTGCACGCGTTTTACAACATGCGTCGTCGTAATGCGCAGACCGTGCAACCTAATGCGGCGCATCGCGCGCTGGCACTGCTTGAACGTGAGTTGCCCTTGATCGCAGGCGTGGGTGCTGAAGTGCTGGTGGTAACGCAGAATGTCGACAATCTGCATGAGACTGCAGGTTCTCGACACTTGGTCCATATGCATGGCGAATTGATGAAAGCGTGGTGTACGTATTGCGATACCCGCATGCCGTGGATCGGCGATATGAGTTCGGCGACGGTTTGTCCTACATGTTCCGCGAGTGGCGGGGTTCGCCCTGACATCGTGTGGTTCGGTGAAATGCCGTATCATTTGGAGATGATTGCGTCGAAGATTGATGCGGCGGATCTTTTTATCTCCATTGGCACTTCGGGGAATGTGTATCCAGCGGCGGGGTTCGTGAGCGATGCGCGGCGGGCGGGAGCGCATACGGTGGAGCTTAATCTTGAGCCGAGCGAGGGGGCGTGTCTGTTTGCGGAGGTCCATCACGGGCCTGCAAGCGAGATCGTGCCGACGTATGTCGATCGCGTTCTCGACGGGAGTGTCTGATATGGAGCAGGGTCCAATACGATCGTTTGAGTGTGGATCGCGCGCGACTGCGGTGGTGCAGCTTCCGCACTGTAAATTCCCGGGTGTCGTTGTCGATGGTGATGATCTCAATCGTTATGTCATTGACGTGCGTCGTGCGATGTCGCTGCTGCTCGCGGGGGATGGCGAGGCCTGTTTATATCTGCTCGACGATGTGGCCGATCGGCTTGGCGGTATGCGCCAGGACTATGAAACGACGTTGTCGGAGGCTGGTCGATTGACGCCCTATGTGGCTGGGCGTGATCGCGTTTGATATTGGGTTACGTGATCGTTGCGCGTGCGCGCTCATCGCGCTGAGCGGCGATTTGGGTTAGCAGGATTGGTATTGCCAAGATCAAGCCCGCGATGGTTGCGGTGCGACTGGGGCTGATCACCAAAACGGACGCAATGAAGAGTAACCAGCGTTGCCACTTGCTCATGACTGCGAGGCCGTAGCCCGTCAATGCAGCCGCGAGCATGATGATCCCAACAATGCAGCCGATGGTCGTTTCCAAGAATAGCGGCCAAGTGAATTCTTTAGTCACGATCAACATGGCGGGTGAGTAGACGAAGACGAACGGGACTAGCGCTTTTGCCATGGCGAGGCGGAAGGCTGTGTTGCCTGTCTTGAATGGGTCTGCTCCGGCCATGCTGGCGCCGGCATAGGCTGCCAGGGCGACAGGTGGTGTGACGTCTGCCAGCACACCGTAGTAAAAGACGAAGAAGTGCGAGACGATGGGATCGATACCGAGCTTGCTGAGGGCGGGTTGTGCGATTGTGACCATGATGATGTAGGTCGGCGTTGTTGGTACGCCGCAGCCGAGCAACAGACAGACGAACGCTGTAAGGACGAGTGTAAAGAATAGGGCAAGCCCGGCTTGGCCGAACATCCAAGCAGGTACAACCGCGCCAATGCCTGACGCCATATAGGCAGCTGAGGATGTGATCACGTCTGACAACTTAAAGCCGACGCCTGTTAATGTGACGACGCCGACAATGATGCCAACGGTTGCGGCGGCGGCGCCTACGCCGATGGCGTATTTTGCCCCCATGACGAAGGCGTCGCCGAGATCGATTAAGCGGTGTTTGCCGTCCTGATCACTTATGGTCCACCAGATGCAGGCTCCAGCGGCAGGAATTGTTATTGCTAGAAGTCCTAACCACTCAGTTATTTGGTCGGTTTTGATTGCGAGGGCGACTGCTGCGAACAGTGCGACTGCGATGGGGGCATTACGGTTGGTGAGGCCAACAACAATACAGGCGGTGATGCCCCAGAATGCCGCGAGGTATGGGGTGTAATTCGAGAACAGCACCATCAGCAGGATCAGTAGTGGGATCAGGGTTGGCCAATCGCGTTTGAGGATGCGGCGCCAGTCTGGGATCTCTGCCGCTGTTAAACCACGCATGCCGAGTTTCTTGGCTTCGAAATGCACCTGACAGAAGACGCCGAAGAAGTGCATGAAGGCGGGAACGACGGCCGCAATGATGATGGTCTGGTAGGGCAGATTGAGATATTCGACCATGAGGAAAGCTGCGGCACCCATGATTGGAGGCGTGATCTGGCCACCGGTTGCAGCTGTGCTTTCGACGGCGGCTGCGAAGTGGCGCGGATATCCGATGCGGATCATCATCGGAATGGTCATCGAGCCGACGGTGACAGTGTTGGCAATGGATGATCCGGAGATCATCCCGAATAGACCAGACGCGAAGATTGAGACTTTAGCCGGACCGCCAGAGAAACGTCCGGCTAGAGCGGTGGCGAGATCAATGAACAATCGACCGAGGCCGATACGGGTCGCGAGTACACCGAACAGCACGTAGTGAAAAACGTAAGTGGCGACGACGCCGAGCGCGGTGCCGTAGATACCTTGGCTGGTTAGATAGAGATGATTGACGACGCTTTTCCAGGTGTTGCCAGGGTGCTGGAGGATGCTCGGGAAGTAGCGGCCCCACAGGGCGTATGCCATCAAGCATATGGCAATGATGGGGAGCGCTGGGCCGACCGCGCGACGCGTGGCTTCGAGCATGACGATTATGAGGACTGTGCCCATCACCCAATCGATGGTCTCGGGGTTGCCGACACGAAATTGGAGGTCGTGGAAAATCCACGGCACGTAGAGCGAAGAAATGGCGGCACCGGCGGCCAGCAACCAGTCGTAAAGCGGTATGCCGAGAGGTGCCATCGCAGACGCAGGTGCGGGCGTTGCCAGGCGTGTTTTACTGGCGCCAAAGACGAGAAAGATCAGACCCAGCACGAAGGCCATGTGGATGCCGCGATGGGTCGTTTCGGGCAAGAGGCCAAAGCCTGCGGTGTAGTAGTGGAAGATCGAGAGGATCAGAAGTAGGGCTGCGACCAGCCAACCCGCGCGTGGCATGAGGGGACGAAACTGCATCTCGGGGTCGAGTTCTTCTTCGAGTTTTTGCAGTTCGGCTGCTGTTTTTTCGGTCACATGCGGCTCGCTTGTTTTCGTGGTCAGATTCTAGCTAAGCAGACACGATCATCCGCAGCAATGGTCGGAGAAGCGCATAAATGGAAAAGGGCCGCTCGGTTGAGCGGCCCTGGATGTTTTTTTATTGATGCTTACTTGATGAGGCCGGCTTCTTTGTAAAATTTCTCGGCGCCGGGATGAAGTGGGATGCCGATGCCAGCGATTGCCGTTGCCTTTTGGATGGCTTTGCCTTTGGCGTGGCCCCCGTCGAGGGCGGCGCGGGTTTTTTCGCTCCAAAGGCCCTTCGTGACTGCGTAGACAACGTCGGTTGGTATTTTTTCGGTTGTGACCCACTGAGCGCCGACCGAGAGTGTCTTGACACCTTTGACGTCTTTATAAGTGCCGTCAGGGATTTCATCTGCCGAGAAAAATTTGAATTCTTTTAGCAGTTTTGCGGCGCCTTCGCCATCAATGCTCAGGAGCTCGAAACCGTTTGTGGTTGCAAGTTCTGTGAGTGCGCCTTGCGGATAGCCGGTGGTCTGGACATAGGCGTCGAGTGTGCCGTCTTTGAGTTTGTCGATCGACTGTTGCTGTTTTAGGTATTCAGGCTTGATGTCTTTTTCAGTGATACCGAAGGAGGCCAGAATGGCCTTAGCGTTGATGAGCGTGCCAGAGCCTGGTTCGTCAATCGAGACGCGTTTGCCCTTTAAGTCAGCGACGGTTTTCGCGCCGAGGCCTTTCTTGATGACGATATGTACGCTTTCTGGATAGAGATTGGCGATGGCGCGCAGCTCTGTGACTTTGGCTTTGCCTTCATAGATACCGGTGCCGGTATATGCCCACGAGGCAACATCTGCTTGGCTGAAGCCTGACTCCATGGCGCCGCCGACGATGGCGTTGACGTTGGCAACGGACCCATTAGAGGCGACGGCGCTGGCGTTGAGTGTGCCACCAGAAATAGCGTTGGCGATGATGCCACCGATTGGGTAATAGGTGCCGCCTGTGCCGCCGGTTCCGATGCGGAAAAATTGAGTTTGGGCGAGAGCGGTGCCAGCGCCTGCTCCCATAGCTGCTGCTAGGGCGGCGGCGCCTTTCATGGCGTCACGCCGAGTGAGATAGATCGTCATTTTTATTCTCCTACTTGAGGCTCGCGGAAGTGCGCTCTGTCAGATGGTAGTCAATCCGAGCGACGCACGGAAGCGGTTCTTGACGAAAACGCCATCGCGCGGGGGTAAAACGCGCGGAGGATCGTTGGCCGCTATGCGGATCAAGGCAAAGCCAGGACCTTCCGGTTTCAGTAAACGTGGGCGGAGCGCTTCGACGCCGGCCATGTCGGTGATGGTTTCGGCCCAAGCGAAGCCACAGTTACTTGCGATGGCCACGAGGTCGACGCCGAGGCCGGTATGGCTCGCCTGCATGCCGGTTTCACCATAGTGGGCGTTGTCGAGAACGACGAGTGTCAGGTTCTTGACCTTCTTGACGCCGATGGTTGCTAGTGCGCCGATGCCCATCAATTGCTCGCCGTCTCCTGTGATTACTGCAACGGGCTTGGAGGGTTGCGCGACGGCGATACCGAGCCCCGTCACTGCCGCGCCACCCATGGCACCCCAGAGATAGAAATTTTTAGTGTGATCACCCGCAGCCATCACGTCATAGGATGACGAGCCGAGGCCGGTGACGACAAGTAATTCTTTGCGGTCTTGCAGGAGTGCTTTGACGACAGCGCGGCGGTCGAGTGTGCCTGGGCCGAGTTTTGCCGTAGCTATGGTGTTGGTCATGTTACTTGTTCCAAACTTTGCGGCCGAGCAGGCTTTGAGACAGCAATATTGCGACGGGTTGCTCGGAGAGAAATGCGTCGTCAAGGCCAGCTTCGATTTCTACGACGGCTTTTGCGGGATCAGTGACACGACGGACTGAAACGCCCATCAATTCGAGCGAGGCCTGCGTGGCGCGGCCCATCGGTACCTGCCATGGGTTGAACTCAGCCCATTCACCACGCATCGTGATGAGTGCAAACATTGGGAAGCGGCAGCTTTGCATCAAGCTCAACATGTTGATGCAATTGCCGACTCCAGAAGATTGCATGAGGATGACGTGGCGCTGACCACCGAGCCAAGCGCCGCAAGACATAGCGACGCCTTCTTCTTCGGTCGTAAGCGACGTTGTCGATATGTCTGGATCAGCGTGAGCGCGTTTGATGAGATCAGTGTGGCCAGCATCGGGCACGTAAGAAATTTGCCTGATGTCAGCGGCCTTGAAGGCTTTGTAGATGCCTTCACGCCAATCGGGTGTAGAT
>JABFRJ010000482.1 GCA_013141255.1 Hyphomicrobiaceae bacterium | reverse complement strand
GCATAAGCAAGGGGAGTTCACGCCGATGCCTCGCAAGCCGTTGCATGTGGTCTGCGGATTGCTGGTTTTCGTCGTCATCGGCAGCGTGTTCGTTTATTCGCAGGGTACTGTGATCTCGGATGAATGGCATTGCGAAATTCCGCAAGCCGACATGCAACCGTGTCGACGGTCACGCCACAACGGCGACAGTTCAATTCGATAATTGCTCAGTCGCGAACTATCAACACGAGCCCCCTCACGTGACGGCGAGATCGCGGACGGAGGCGACGCGGAAGGTGCGTTGCTGGCCGTCGTGTTCCTGGACTGAGACGTATTCACCGGCTGCGAATGTGTGCTTGTCGAACTTGAAGCCGGGTTCGTCGTCGCTGTCGTCCTTGGCGTTGTAGTCGAAGACCCAGCGGCCGGATTGACCGCCTGATTTATGCACCAGGTGGCCGATCAGATCGGGCTCGCCAGCCCAAAACCGTTTGACGCGGCAGCGCTCGCGGGTGGTTTTCCATTCGGCCAGATCGAGATGACCGTCAGCATTCAACGGCGCGGCAAAATCATAGCCGTGAAGCTTGGAGCCGTTGGGGAAGTCCTGGTCGCGCGCCAATTCGAGGCGGATGCGCATGAGCATGGTGGGTCTCCGGTCCTGATCGTTCGAGGTGTTGGAGGCAGAATGGCGCAATGTGCTGCGCCACACATTGACCAGCATCAAACGGTAAAATAGGGACAGACACCAATTCGGGTCTGCGGTCGGTTGACGGGCATTGGAATTTCACCGAATTGGTGTCTGTCCCTATTTTAAACAGGACTTTGGCCATGTGGACACGCGTCGCTTCGTTTGTTTCTTTTGCGTTGATGGCCGTTGCAGCGTGGCCATCGGAGAGCGTGGCGCAGCGGCGATTGCCGCCGCCCAACAAAGAAGTGCTGCAATATTCGTTTGCACCGGTCGTCAAGAAGACGGCGGCGGCGGTGGTCAATGTCTATGCGCGGGGCCGGGTGCAGGTGCGGCAGTCGCCGTTTGCGGATGATCCTTTCTTTCGGCAATTTTTTGGCAATCGCTTCGGTGTGCCGCAAGAGAGAATGCAGAACTCGCTCGGCTCGGGCGTGATCGTCAGCCCCACGGGCATTGTGGTGACGAATACGCACGTCGTGAAGGTGGGCGGTGCTGCCGAAATCAAAGTGGTGCTGGCGGACAAGCGTGAATTTGATGCGCGCGTGGTGGTGCAAGATGAGAAGGCGGATATCGCGGTTTTGCAGATCGAGGGCGGCGACGGGAAATTTTCGTTTCTTGAATTTGAAGACAGCGATGCGCTCGAAGTGGGCGATCTCGTGCTTGCGATTGGTAATCCATTCGGCGTCGGACAGACCGTAACGCAGGGCATTATCTCGGCGCTGACGCGCACGGAGATTGGCAAATCTGACGCGCAGGTTTTTATTCAAACAGATGCCGCGATCAATCCGGGCAATTCGGGTGGCGCATTGGTTGATATGAATGGCCGCTTGGTCGGCATCAACACCGCGATTTATTCGCAGTCGGGCGGCAGTCACGGCATCGGCTTTGCCATTCCGGCGAACCTCGTCAAACTTTACGTCGATAGCGCTGTTTCGGGTCGGAAAGTTGCGCGACCGTGGTTGGGGGCACGGCTTGAGCCTGTCTCGCGCGATATTGCGGATGCGCTTGGACTGGAACGCGCGGCGGGCGCGGTGGTGGCGCGGGTGCAAAAGGCGAGCCCGGCGGCGGACGCGGGATTGCTCGTCGGCGATGTGATCACGTCGGTTGACGGCACCGAAGTCGCGGATGCGCGGGCGGTGACGTATCGGTTGACGACGCGTGGAATTGGCACGACAGCGCGGTTGCAGGTTGTGCGCAAGGGGCGGCCTGCGACGGTTGATATGGCGCTCACGGCGGCACCGGAACCAGGGCGCGACGATGTGCGCAATTTGGCCGGTCAGCATCCGTTCGACGGCGTGCGCGTCAGTAATATTTTGCCTGGTGTCGCGGACGAGTTGGGATTGGAGGAGGATCAGGGTGTGGTGATTGTGTCGCTGAAGCCGGACGGGATCGCGGCCAATCTCGGGTTTCAGCCGGGCGACGTTATTTTAGGGTTGCGCGGTAAACCGATTGAAAACGTGGCGGGACTTGAGGCGCTGCTCAAAGATCGACCGGCGACGTGGCAGATCGAGTTCAAACGGCAGGGCCGGGTGATGCAGGTGCAGATAAGGGGGTAGTGGTGGTGTCGCGGGCTGAGCCTGCGGAGGACTTTGAAGCGTAGCGACGATGATATTTGCGGTCACAATGTCCGCCGATCATCCTATACCCTGCACGTTGTTCGATGTCTGTGAGATGTCGTTGGGGGTTGTCTTGACCCGGACGCGACGTTGCAATCTTTAGAGCAATGGGAAATTCGTAGGTTGGGTTAGCGCGGGCCCAGGTCTTGCGGTAGTGTCGCCACTTTGAAATCCGCGCGTAACCCAACACTTGGCCGACCCGATGCGTTATCGCCGAGCCACCGTTCCCGGTGCTTGTTATTTCTTCACGCTGATTACATATCAGCGCAGGCCGCTGTTCGCTGATCTGAACAACGTGGAACGGTGGCACCGAGCAGTTACAAAGGTACAGCGCACGCGCCCATTCGGTGTCGAAGCTGAAGTTATGATGCCGGATCACGTGCACATGATTTGGAGATTGCCGGAAACGGATGCCGACTACTCAACACGTATGCGTCTGATCAAGACTGCATTCACTAAAAATCTCACACTGAGCGACGGGGGCATCACTGCAAATAAGAGTCGCGTCAGCAAAGGTGAACGTGACGTCTGGCAGCGCCGCTACTGGGAACACTTGATCCGTGACGAGCGCGACTTTCAAGCTCACCTCGACTACATTCATATCAATCCAGTGAAACATGGGCTTGCTGTGCGGCCAATAGATTGGCCGCACTCAACATTCGGAATTTGGTTGGAGCGCGGGGCGTACGATCCGTCGTGGGGCACCGATGAGATGCCGCCACTGCCGGATTGGGCCGGACGTGAATAAGTGTTGGGTTACGCGCGTTGATCTGCGGCGCAAGTGGCGAGTTCATAGCCCGCGCTAACCCAACCTACGGCTGATCGGGACGCGAGATGATAGATTTTTGAAAATTTCACTGAATTCTGGCTCAATTCATTCTCGATCAAGAATTTCGGCATGGCCGCCGTCCTAAATATATTCGGCACTAAAGCCTTTGCTTGTATCGGCGTCTTTGTTCCCGAGCATTGTCTCTAGGGAGAACAAATTGAGGACCGGTACTGATTGCGCCGATCACAGCGTGGGCCGCCTCGTGGCAGATTGAATTCAAGGCTTCAATCCGCGCTTCTTGAGTTCCTGATCGAGTTCCTCGTTGATCAGCGTCGTCGCCGCCATCAGCACTTGCATCGACGCGCGTTGAAATTGAGCCGCATTGTCCATTGTCACTTTGAACACACTCTTCCCCGCAGAAGACTCGAAGAACTTCGTAACGTCCTTCATAGCAGCTTCCGCCTCTTTCGGTAATTCAGGCGGCTTACCAGTTGCGAATTTAATGGTCGACATTGCCGTCGCCATGCGTTGCATCGTAGGCCCTTCATGGAAATCCGCTGCCTTCTGCAGATCATCGATGGTCATATTGGCCGCGAATAGCATGATGATTTCATCGCCCGGTTGAGGAAGACGCGGGAGGACAGCCTTCGTAACGGTGGCGACGATATCCGCTTTCACTGCAGGGTCAATTGCACGCACCGTCGACTTGTTATCGAGCGCTCCAGTCGCCATCGGGGCAAACGCTTGCGATACCATTGTCGACTGATGCTGAGCAGCGACAAACCTCTTGGCCGCAGTGATCGCTTCCGGTGAGGGTGACTGCGCACCGGACTGGGAAGTCATCAGAATTGATAGGGAAACAATCACCAGAAGCGCGCGAACAAAAGCATTCGACATGTTGACATTCCAATTCAATAAAACTTGCGACCTCACGCAGCCTATCGCACGTGGTCAAGCGACAGCAATGTCTTGACTAAGGCGCGCCTCATCCCTTTTTCACGACTTCGGTCGAATTTCGTCGCATATTGGCGTGGGCCGTAGCCTTTGGCACTGGGTTCGCCGCCGGTTAAGCATTGAATATACCGACGTTCTCCCATTGTTTTTGTGTAACCCGGTTGCCACGGGTGAGACGTTTTGGCATGGTCGGGGCGCAAACTAAGCCGGAGGCCTACGATTCGGCGAGCTGGAGCGACGCAAGTGTTTTTAGCGTCGTGAGCCCTCGCACGTGTGCTGCGCTATGTTTGATTTCACGTTCTATCCCATGGGGGGAAAACTATGACTATGAACACTGTCATGTGGGCGGTTATCGCCTGCGGCCTGCTGTCCATCGTTTATGGTGTCATCACCGGCCAACAAATCATGAAGGCCGATGCGGGCAACAAGCGAATGCAGGAAATTGCTGGCTACGTCCAAGAGGGCGCAGCGGCTTATCTCAATCGTCAATACACCACCATCGCCATCGTCGGCGCGGTTATGTTTCTGATCATCGGCGCATTGCTCGGCTGGCTCGTTGCTATCGGCTTCTTGATCGGTGCTGTGCTCTCGGCTGTCGCGGGCTACATCGGCATGAACGTGTCGGTGCGTGCTAACGTGCGGACGGCGCAAGCGGCGATGACGTCGCTGGCTGGCGGTCTCGACATGGCGTTCAAAGCGGGCGCCATCACCGGCATGCTCGTTGCTGGTCTAGCGCTGCTCGGCGTGGCCGGATACTTCATGTATCTGACCATCGGCCTCGGGATGAAACCGGCCTCGCGCCCCGTGATTGACGCGCTGGTTGCGCTCGGTTTCGGCGCGTCGCTGATCTCGATCTTTGCGCGTCTCGGCGGCGGCATCTTCACCAAGGGTGCTGATGTCGGCGGCGATCTCGTCGGTAAGGTCGAAGCTGGCATTCCGGAAGATGATCCGCGCAACCCTGCAACGATCGCGGACAACGTGGGCGACAACGTCGGCGATTGCGCCGGTATGGCGGCTGACTTGTTCGAGACCTACGTGGTGTCGGTTGTTGCCACGATGGTGCTTGCCGCCATCTTCTTCGGCACGCAAGCGAACCTACTGCCTGCGATGGTATATCCACTCGCCATCTGCGGCGCTTGCCTCGTGATGTCGATTGCTGGCACCTACTTCGTCAAGCTCGGCGCTAACGGCTCGATCATGGGCGCACTCTACAAAGGCCTGATTGCCTCGTCGGTGCTGTCCATCGGGGGGCTGTATCTCGCGACGCAGTACGTCACGGGTTGGGGCGTTCTTGGTACAGCCGCTGGCGTCACCGTCACCGGTTATAACTTGTTCCTCTGCGGTCTTGTTGGTCTCGCCGTTACTGGCTTGATCGTTTGGATCACCGAGTACTACACCGGCATCGGCTATCGTCCTGTGCGTTCGATCAGTCAGGCATCGGTTACGGGTCACGGTACCAACGTGATCCAGGGCCTCGCGGTCTCGCTTGAATCGACTGCGC
The DNA here is from genome assembly GCA_013141255.1 of Hyphomicrobiaceae bacterium. Taxonomy (GTDB): domain Bacteria; phylum Pseudomonadota; class Alphaproteobacteria; order Rhizobiales; family Hyphomicrobiaceae; genus JABFRJ01. The sequence goes on along the minus strand of JABFRJ010000482.1, from coordinate 4,379 downwards.
TGCCGACCATCGTCATCATTGCTGGTATTCTCGCGACCTTCAAACTGGCGGGCCTGTTCGGCACGGCGATTGCGGTCACGACGATGCTTGGTCTTGCTGGCATGGTGGTTGCACTCGACGCGTTCGGTCCTGTGACCGACAACGCCGGTGGCATCGCTGAAATGGCTGGTCTTCCTAAGGAAGTCCGCAAAGCCACCGACGCGCTCGACGCTGTCGGCAACACGACGAAAGCTGTCACTAAAGGTTATGCGATCGGCTCGGCTGGTCTTGGCGCCTTGGTGCTGTTCGCAGCTTACAACTACGATCTGCAGTACTTCGTGGCTGAAGCCAACAAGCCGGGATCGACGTTGTTCCCGTACTTCAAGGGCCTGACCAAAATCGACTTCGGCTTGGACAACCCCTACGTCGTCGTCGGTCTGTTGATCGGTGGTCTGATCCCGTACCTGTTTGGCGGCATCGCCATGACGGCGGTGGGTAAAGCTGCTGGCGCCATCGTCGAAGAAGTGCGTCGTCAGTTCAAAGAAAAGCCCGGCATCATGAAGGGCACGGAGAAGCCAGACTATGGCCGCGCCGTGGATCTTTTGACCAAGTCGGCGATCAAGGAAATGATCGTGCCGTCGTTGCTGCCGGTGCTGTCGCCGATCGTGCTCTACTACGTGATTTACAACATCGCGGGCGGTGGCACGGTTGGTAAGGGCGCGGCCTTCGCGGCTGTTGGTGCCATGCTCTTGGGTGTGATCGTGACCGGTCTCTTTGTTGCGATCTCGATGACCTCGGGTGGCGGCGCTTGGGACAATGCCAAGAAGTCGTTTGAAGACGGTTTCACCGACAAAGACGGCAAGAAACACATGAAGGGTTCTGAAGCTCACAAGGCCTCAGTGACCGGCGACACGGTTGGCGATCCCTACAAGGACACCGCTGGCCCCGCTGTGAACCCTGCCATCAAGATCTGCAACATCGTTGCACTTCTGTTGTTGGCTGTGTTGGCGCACTAAGGCTGCGTGCATACCATTACGATCAAGGCCCCGGAGCGATCCGGGGCCTTTTTTGTTGGGCGTTGCGTGCGAGCGTTTTTTGCAACGTGTTGTGGCCTGTGCGCCCTTGACGTCGAATTGTCTGCATGCTGTTCCTTTTGCCAGTGTGCAGCTGACGGGTCTTGGTGGGGTTATATGAATCTTCGCACGTCACTTTCAATTATTGCCGTCGCAGCCATGATGGCAGGTTGTGCCGCGCCACGGCCCGTGGTCGTGTCGCAGTTCCAAAAGCCGGAGACGATGAGCCCGGTGGACATGAAAATTTCTATGGCCGAGTGCGAGAAGCAAGGACTATTGGCACGTAAGGATTATATTGCCACGCATCCTGGTGCGCCGCAGAGTGGCTTCGATTCACCGGTTTTCAAAGCGCAGCAAGCAGCGAAGGACAAATGTCTCGCCGCACGCGGCATCATGTTGACGTCGCGCACGCGAAAAGGTTGAGCTGGAAGTAGATCGTGCGCATTTCGCAGATCGCGACTGACAATAGGAATGAGAGGCCTCGCGACAGCGGGGCCTTTTTTGTTGGTGTGAAGGCTTGGATCGACGTTTACGTTTTAGAAAGGTTGATTTTGGTTGGGGCCAATTTGCATAAAATTCGAAATACTTTGGCAAAGTCTGGTTAGTTGGTTCGACGCATCCTCCGCTGAATGATTATTCAAGGAGAGGTTGCAGACAATGAAATCAATCAATGGCACAAAGCGGGCAGACACGCTCATCGGCACAATGGTTGATGACCTGATCGAAGGTTTCGGCGGCAATGACGTGCTGACTGGTATGGGTGGCAACGACACCATTCGCGGCGGCACAGGCGACGATACAATCGATGGTGGCGACGGCAATGACTATCTGCATGGCGGAGTGGGCGCTGACAGCATCTTTGGTGGCGCGGGCCGGGATCGCCTGCATGGTGGAATCGGAAATGACAGTCTCGACGGCGGCGACGGCATCGATACCGCCGTTTTTACCGGAGCGCGTTCCGACTATACCTTTGAAGTTCTGACTGGTGGCATGGTGCGCATCACCGACCATCGCAGCGGCTCGGTCAATACCGGCGTTGATACGATGATCGCAATTGAGAATATCAAATTTTCAGATGGCACGTTCGCATTACAAGATGTTCTGCCACCGCCACCTTCAGGCGCGACCGAGGGCGATGACACTTTGAATGGTACAACTGGTAACGACGTAATTGATGGGCTCGATGGAAACGACGTTATCAACGGCGGCTCAGGCAATGACATTATTGATGGCGGCGCGGGGCAGGATATTTTGGTTGGTGGCGCGGGCGACGACACGCTCTACGCTTCCAATGATGATCTCGGCGTCGAAGGCCAGACTGGATATGATACCGCATATTTTGGCAGCTACTTCGGATTGCCTGGAACAAAGGTTGTTGGGGTCGAGCATGTTATAGGCGGCGATGGTGCCGACGTCTTGGATTTTGGCCAAAGCTACGGCGTTGTCGAAGATACGGGCTTCACTGAGCAAGGCGGTTTGTCGACGTCAGCTGTTAAAGTTGGCATGACCATCGACGGCATGGGCGACATCGATGTTATCATTGGTACAGTCTATGACGACGTGCTGAATGGGGGAGCGGGCGGCGATAATCTATTCGGCAACTCTGGCGATGACGTCATCAACGGTGGTGATGGCGATGATTATCTAGAGGGTGGCGAGGGGAACGACATATTCGTGAACTCTGCGGGCATTGATTTTTCGATCGGCGGCGCAGGACAGGATATTTATCAGTTTCGCGATGCCGCCAGCGGCCTTGATGCCATCTCATTTGTCGATGGCGAGGATAGGATCGACCTCAGTGGCCGTGGCCTGACGTTTGCTGACATCGCCGTCTCTTATAGTGACACCTATCGCGGTGTGCTGCTCAGTATCGGAGCACAGAGCATCGTACTTGATCCGTCCACCATGTCGGTGGCCAATGTCACTGCCGACGACTTTATCTTCTGAGTTTTGACAAACCGATTATAGACACAAACCCGTTGATCGAGAGATCAGCGGGTTTTTACTTGGTCTCGCGCGTGCGGGGCCGTTTTGCGTCTTCACCTCTATTCTGAACGACCATCAAATCGGGGCGGGGTGTCAGATATTTTTCACCGTCCGCCCCTTCGGCCATTGCACCGCTAGCAAAAATACCCACATTACGCGTGCTGCCCACTGACGGTGGCGATGAATTTTAGCGGAGACGCTCTATGAACGCCGACGAACGCGATCTGATCACTGGCCTGTTTGACCGGATGCGGTCGCAGGGCTCGATTGAGAAAGACCGGGACGCCGAAGCCTTGATTTTCAAGGAAGTTCGGGCGATTCCAGACTCTGCCTACATGCTGGTGCAATCGGTGCTGGTGCAGGAGCAGGCCCTGCAGCAGGCGGGCGACCGCATCCAGGACCTAGAAGCTCGCGTGCAAGAGCTTGAAGCGGCAGCCCGTCCGCAGGCTCAGGCATCGAGCGGCGGCTTTCTTGGTGGGTTGTTTGGTGGCGGTAAACCGGCGCAATCGGCCAGCGTGCCGTCGTCGCGCTCCGCAAGTCCTTGGGGGGATGCTCCGCAGCCGCCGCGTCAGCAGCAGCCTGCCAGCCCTTGGGGTAATCAAGCGCAGGCACCAATGCAACAGCAAGCCCCGCAGCAGAGCGCAGGTGGTGGTTTCATGAAATCAGCAATGGCGACGGCGGCGGGTGTCGCGGGCGGCATGCTGGCTGCTAACGCCATCGGCAACATGCTGGGTGGTGGTCATCATAACCAGGGTTCGCAAAACGCTGGCTACAATGACGCCGCGCAGGATGCAGCGCAGGATCAGGAAATGGCTGCGGCAGAACCGCAGTATCAAGATCCATCGAGCAACGACCAAGGCAGCTATTCGGATACGTCCGATAGCAGCTGGGGTGGTGGCGATGGCGGTGGCGGCGACGACGCGTAACTGTACGGATCTGATGTGAATGCGGACGGGGACGGCTCAGGCTGTCCCCGTTTTGCGTTGTGCGACCTACGGCGTGACGCATGGCCAGCGTCTCCCTCGACTACTCGAGTTGTCGGCGACTGCCGACTGGCCCTCCCCCGCATTTTTGAGTGTGGGCCTGCGCCCACGATGAGGGTGGGAATTCTGCGTCGCGTTGTTTGCTGCGCAATTGGGCTTCCGCCCAAACCCGACCGAGAGGGACGCCCTCCCGTACCCGCCCGCCTTTTGAAAATTTACCGCGCCGGGATGCGTTGGATGTTGGCGCCGAGAGCGTTGAGGCGTTCGTCGATGCGTTCGTAGCCGCGTTCGATCTGCTGGGCGTTGTTGATGGTGCTCGTGCCCTCAGCACATAGAGCGGCGAGCAGCATCGCCATTC
>JABFRJ010000266.1 GCA_013141255.1 Hyphomicrobiaceae bacterium | reverse complement strand
GGCCTATACTGCGCGGTGGTTCAACAGCTGATGTGTTAAGGATGCTGAGCGGCGATCGGGCCCAGTAAAACGGTGGCCTGAGGGGCCGCTGTTGTCGCATTTGAGGCTTGCTATCGTTCAGAAGTTGAACAAGCTCTTGAACATGTTGCCAATAGGATCTTGCTGCTGAGCAGTTTGACGCCGCTGTTGCGCGATACGTGCACGCTCTTCGCGTGTCGGTGGGGCGAACTTTTCTTCTTTTTGTTGCGCGATCAAATGCGTCTTGCCTTCGATACCAAGCTGGACGCGATTTTCGTGGCCGTAGATGTCGTTGGCGGTTTGCATTTTGCCGTCGGCGTCAACCCAGGCAGTGAAGTAGGTAACATGGACAGGGACTTTTTTATCCAGTTTCACTTCGTTGTTGTCGGGACCGGTGTTGGCTAAGCGATTAATTTGCTCGCGGCTCCAACCTTTGTCGTTGCCGAGGATCACTTCGGCGAATTTTAGAGGATCGCGCACGCGCATGCAGCCGTGGCTGTAGCTGCGGACGGTAGTGTTGAAGAGGTTCTTCGTTGGGGTATCGTGCATGTAGACGTCGTGCTTGTTGGGGAAGAGGAATTTGACCTGCCCCAAGGCGTTGGCTGGACCTGGTGGTTGGAAGATATGGACTTGGCGCATATCCATCAGGTCCCACTCGACGGCACCTGGATCTACGTCGCGGCCATTGATCTGAGCCTTCAAGCCGGCCTTGCTTAGAGCGCCGCTGGATCGCATTAACTGCGGCTGTAGCTCTTTCCACTTGATGCTTTCGGGTACGTTCCAGAACGGTTTGAAGACGACGAGGCGCATTTCGTCTGAAAACATCGGCGTCATAGTCACGGGCTTGCCGACGATGATGCGCTCGGTGTGGACGACTTTGCCCTCGCGGACGACACGGAACTGATACTCGGGGATGTTGGATTGGATATGGTAGGCGCCCATGTCGGGCATCCAACGCCACATCTCCATGTTGGTGACGAGCTTGCGCTCGATGCTGGCAGCGGAGGGGGCCTTTGGTTGCGCTTGGACTTGGCTCTTAGCTTTGGCATTTGGTGCAACTGGTGCTGATGCCGCGGCAGGCGGCAGTTCGACAACAGTTTCACCCGCGCGATGCTTCAGGAGTTTTTGGCGGAGAGCTTCGAATTGAGGATGACGTGGGTGAAAGCCGCGCAAAGTTTCGGCGGAGTCTTTGCCATTGGCGAGAGCGGCCAAGACTTCGGCTGAGGGCAGAAGCTGAGCTTTTCGATCGATAGCGTTGGACAATGCGGTTGGGTCCATGCGGCCGCCGCGCGCGTGGCGGGCATAGCGCAGGGCAGCCGTTGAATGAGCGATTTCGCTGTCGGCGAGGCCGACGTTTGTTGTTTCGGTTGACAGCGCTACTTTGTAGCTTGACGGCGTCAACGCATAGTCGACGGATTTTTCAAATTCAGCGCGAAGTGTATCGCCATTTTTGTTGATGCCTTTAGCGTCGACCCAGAGTGGTGCGCCTTGGCGGCCGTCGTAGAATTTCGTGAGTGCGTCGCGATCCTCGCGCGATAGTCCGCGGTCGCGGGTAATACGTTCGGCGAGTTCGACGCTGAGCGCGAAGGCTGGTGTGGCGGCGGGTATTGGCGCAACGGTCGGGGCGGGCACTGGCGTGGCGGACGCGTTTGTCGCTGGTTGCGTTGGCACAAGTGGTTCAGGCGCGGGTGGTGGTGTTGGGATGGCCGTCTGCGTGGGCACTGGCGTGGCGGCTGGAGTTGCAGATGCTGACATTGGCGGTTGAAGATCTTTGGAAAGACCTAAAACACCAAACGGAACCGGAGGCATCTTCAACTCTTGCGCGAAGGCTTGCGATGCGAGGGCGGTCGCGGCGGTCGAAAGCAACAGAGTTGCGAGCAGATTGTTGGTCGTTTTTAATGGACGCATCATTCGTACTGACATCCCAAACATAAATCTACGCGATCGCGCGGCCAAGGCCCCGCAACCTACCGATCGTGCTGCAAGACGCAATCAGAATTTAGGCATTTTTGCGCCATTGCCGGATAACATCAGCGTGTTAAGGCGGATAATCCGCACACGCGATGACCTGATATGACGAAGCCGGCGCTGAGGCCGGCTTCGGGTATTCATTGGCGGTGCAAGACTTTAGATCGGTTCGACCGCGCGCTCTTCGAGGCCGTAATCGCGCATTTTGCGGTACAGGGTCGAGCGGCCAATGTTGAGGCGCTTCGCCACTTCGGTCATGTGTCCACGGTAGCGACCGAGCGCGAGGCGGATCATGTCGGCTTCCATCTCTTCCAGCGAGCGGATGTCGCCGGCCTCGTTGACGGCTGGAATGCCGATGGAGCTGCGCGAACCATTGGACGGCATGGCCATGGTTTGTGGAACGATACCTTCGGCACCGAGAACAACGGGGCCTTTGATCTCAGGGATGCGGTTGACATTGCCAGGGGCTGCGGGGACCTGCGCTTTGAAGCCGTCAACGTGAGTGGCGATCTGCGGGAACTCGCTGACCGTCAATTCATGACCATCGGAGAGAACGACGGCGCGGAAGACAGTGTTTTCGAGTTGACGCACGTTACCGGGCCACGAGTAGGTGGTGAGCAGGCGGAGGGCGTCTTCGGTGATACCGGTGACGCGCTTGCCTTCTTCAGCAGAAAAACGAGCGACGAAATGACGAGCCAGTTCGGCGACGTCATCCATACGATCGCGCAGCGGCGGTACCCAGATTGGGAACACGTTGAGGCGATAGTACAAGTCTTCGCGGAACTTGCCGTCTTTGACCTGTTGGATCATGTCGCGATTGGTGGCGGAGATCAGGCGGAAGTTGACCTTGACGGGCTTTTTCGAGCCGACCGGATCGATTTCACCTTCTTGCAGGGCGCGGAGCAATTTAACCTGAGCGTCGAGCGGCAATTCGCCAACTTCGTCGAGGAACAAGGTGCCGCCGTCGGCTTCTTGGAATTTGCCGATGCGCTTGTCGACGGCGCCGGTGAAGGCGCCCTTTTCGTGGCCGAACAAGATGCTTTCGACGAGGTTTTCAGGGATGGCGCCGCAATTGACGACGACGAACGGTTTTGACTGACGCTCGCTCTCACCTTGGATGGCGCGGGCGATCAGCTCTTTGCCGACGCCTGATTCACCTTCGATGAGGACTGGGATATTGGACGCTGCCGCGCGACGACCAAGTGCGATGACGCGGCTCATGGTGTCGCCACGCATAACAAGATCGTTGAAGGTGAGCGTGCCTTCGACTTTCTTCTTGATGCGGGTGATTTCGCCTTGCAAGGCCTCGATTTTCAACGCGCTCTTGATGGAGACGTCGAGACGCTCGGGGCTCGCGGGCTTCATGATGAAATCGACGGCGCCAGCACGCATCGCGGAGATCGCGCTTTCGATGGAGCCTTGTGCCGTTTGCACGATGATGGGTGGCATTCCAGGCTTAGTGCCGACGCGGTCGAGGACGGCCATGCCGTCGATGCCTGGCATCACAAGGTCGAGCAGCACGATGGAGATCGAGCCGAGTTCGGGGCCTTCTAAGATGCTGAGGGCTTGTTCGCCGCCTTGGGCGGTGCGCGACTCGAAGCCGAGACGCTTGACGCTTTCTTCGAGAATGCGACGCTGAATGGGATCGTCATCAACGATCAGAACACGCTTGGCCATGGGACACAGACTCTACACAACTGACTGACGCAACGGGGTCAACAGACCCGCACACAAAGCTGGGACCGACTGGATCTAAGCGCCCGCGATCGAAACTCGATTTAGGGGCCTAAGTTCAGGGCACAGTTTTCACTTACGAGTTACTCTGCCCGAGAAGAGTAAACAGTTGGTTTCACAATGCTTATGTTTGAACCTTTTTTTGTGCGTGCGGCTAGAATGCAGCGGCGGGGAACGCCTCGTTTTGACGCTTTGTTAAATTCGTGGTTCAGGTGTGGTTAAATCTCGCCCGAGAGCTAACGATCTTCGACCTGGAGCACCTATGCGGCCGACGTACACAATTGCATCGACATATCACACGCTATCTTCCGATAGCGGTGCCAAGACCACTGACTTGGGCGTGATGCCAGAGTGGGACCTCAATGATCTCTATCCATCGCCGAACGCGCAGGTGGTGGCGGACGACATTCTCAAGGCAAAGAAAGCCGCACTCGACATCAAGACGACGTATCAGGGCAAAATGCAGGAGGTTGCGCGGGACGGCGCGACACTTGCTCAGGCGATTGTTGCATATGAAAACCTGTCGGATTTGATTGGTCGACTTGGGTCGTATGCGGGGTTGCTGTATGCAGCGAATACGGCGGATCAGGCGCGGGCCAAGTTTTATGGCGATATTCAAGAGACGCTGACGGGTATTACGACTGACCTAGTGTTCTTTGAACTTGAGATCAACGCGGTAGATAAAGCTGTGTTGGACACAGCGCTCAAGCATCCGAAGCTCAGCCGCTATAAGCCTTGGTTTGATGACCTTCGGAAAGAGCAACCATTCCAACTCGAGGAAAAACTTGAGCAGGTGTTCCACGAAAAATCTGTAACGTCACGGGCGTCATGGAACCGGTTGTTCAACGAGACGATGACGGCGCTCAGGTTTGACGTGGCGGGGGAGCCGGGTCCGCTGGCGCTTGAACCGACACTCAACATGCTGACGAGTGCGAATGGGGAGCAGCGACGGGTTGCGGCGGAAGCGCTAGCGAAAGTGTTTAAAGAAAACATTCGGCTGTTCACGCTGATTACGAACACGCTGGCGAAGGACAAAGAAATTTCGGATCGTTGGCGCGGCTTTAAAGATGTGGCGGACAGTCGGCATCTAGCGAACCGCGTGGAGCGGGACGTCGTGGATGCGCTGGTGCAATCTGTACGGGATGCATACCCGCGCACGGCACATCGCTACTACGCGCTGAAAGCCAAGTGGCTTGGAATGGAAAAGCTAGCATATTGGGATCGCAACGCGCCGCTACCTGAGAAGCCGGAGCGGGTTTTGAATTGGGCTGAGGCGCGCGACACCGTGCTGACGGCCTATTCGGGCTTTGCGCCTGATATGGCGCGGATCGCGGGCGATTTCTTTAACAAAGGTTGGATTGATGCGCCAGTGCGGGAGGGCAAATCGCCCGGCGCGTTCTCGCATCCGACTGTTCCATCGTCGCATCCGTTTATTCTGCTCAACTACCAAGGCAAGGCGCGCGATGTGATGACGCTGGCGCATGAGTTGGGTCACGGCGTGCATCAAGTGTTGGCGGCACCACAGGGGCCGTTGCTGGCGCCGACGCCGCTGACGCTGGCCGAGACGGCATCAGTGTTTGGCGAAATGCTGACATTTAAAAAACTGCTGGCAGAGACCACTGATGCACGTGAGCGCAAGGCGCTGATGGCTGGCAAGGTTGAGGACATGATCAACACTGTCGTGCGCCAGATCGCGTTTTATTCGTTTGAGCGCAGAGTGCACGAAGCGCGACGGGCGGGGGAGTTGACGAGCGAGCAGATTGGTCAGTTCTGGCTCGACGTGCAGACGGAAAGCCTCGGGCCCGCGGTTGATCTCAAGACCGGCTATGAGAGCTTCTGGGCTTACATTCCACATTTCATCCATTCGCCGTTTTACGTTTACGCCTACGCGTTTGGCGATTGCTTGGTGAATTCGCTTTATGGGTTGTACCAAGAAGCGCATCCGGGCTTTGTTGAGAAATATTTCGACATGCTGAAGGCGGGGGGCACAAAGCATCACTCGGAACTGTTAGCGCCGTTTGGTCTTGATGCGCGTGACCCGGCGTTTTGGAAGAAGGGCTTGAGCGTTCTCGAAGGTATGATTGATGAGCTGGAGAAGATGCCGAGCGTTTGATGTATTGCCTTTAGAGGGGGGGATATGGAGGGGCATCGGCTATCGCTTGATGCGATGCGCGGGGTTGCGGCTCTAATTATCGTGGCATTTCATCGGCGATGGTGGATCGGCGACGCTCAGTTCTTGCATAGCGCCTACCTCGCGGTTGATTTCTTCTTTTGCCTGAGTGGTGTCGTCATTGGCATGGCCTATGACCACCGCCTTCGCACGTCGATGCCGCTCAGTACGTTTGCCGCCGTGCGGCTCATTCGTCTTTATCCAATGCTGTTGATTGGGACGCTCATCGGTGCCGTCTATTTTCTCGCCAGTTCGTCACGCACAACTGGCATCGACGGTGCATCGATCCTGAGCGTTGGTTTTGCGCTCGCCATAATTCCCAACATTTTCAATGCGGCCAGTTTGTTTCCGGTGAATGGACCGGTTTGGTCGTTGTTTTTCGAACTCCTGGTCAATTTGATCTACGCTGCATGTTTGCGTTTGGGGACGCCGTTTCGCCGCGTCCCGCTGATCCTCGGACTATTGTTGTTGTGGCTCAGCTTTGAGACGCCGCCAGAGGGCGTAGGAAAATTAGGTGTATCTCGTGCCGAATTCAGTGGTGGGTTTGCACGCGCGGCGTTCTCTTTTGTGTTTGGAGTTCTGATATTTCAATGGCAGCGAGACGGCGTAATTCCGAGTTGGCGCGTGCCGCTGTGGCTGTTGCTATTGGTGCTGGCCGCTGTGCTGTGTGTCGATGGGTCTATTGTGGGCGCGCGCGCCTATGATCTGGCCTGCGTGGGCATCGTATTTCCACTCATTGTCGCATTGGGCATCAGCAGTCCGCCCTCAGAGCACATGGCCAAGTTCGCGGGTTTCCTTGGACCAATGTCGTACCCACTCTATGCGACGCACTATCCAATGTTCGATATCTTTGATCGTATCTTTGCTCGTGCTGACCCAACGCTGCCGGGGCCGGTCAAATTTGCAATCGCGCTCGCGTTTATTTTGACCAGCAACAGGTTCTTTCTGGTTCACGTTGATGCGCCGCTACGGGCATGGCTTTCAACCCGATGGCGCTCCCGCGCGATCAATATGTGAGAACGCTCTCCCGATGCAATGCGCCGGGAGAGCGGGAGCCGTCACGGGACCATGACAATGGAGCCGGTGGTTTTGCGGCCTTCGAGGTCGCGGTGGACTTGGGCGGCGTCTTTCAACGGATAAGCCTTGAAGATGTTGATTTTGACGATACCCTTCTTGACGACATCGAAGAGATCGTTGGCGGTTTCTTCGAGGTCGGCGCGGGTCGAGGTGTAGGCTGCGAGCGAGGGCCGCGTAACGTAGAGCGAGCCCTTGGCTGCGAGGATGCCGAGGTTGAAGGCATCAATGGGCCCCGAGGCGTTGCCAAACGAGACAAAGAGGCCGAGCGGCTTTAAACAATCGAGCGAGGCGGGGAAGGTGTCCTTGCCGATAGAATCGTAAACTACATCGCACATCTTGCCGCCGGTGATTTCTTTGACGCGAGCGACGAAATTTTCGGTCTTGTAGTCGATGACGTGCGTAGCACCTGCTGCTTTGGCGATAGCGCACTTTTCGGGACCACCTGCTGTGGCGATGATGGTGGCGCCCAAATGTTTGGCCCACTGGCAGGCGATCTGACCGACGCCGCCGGCGGCTGCGTGCCACAACAGTGTGGTACCGGGGCCGACTTTGTAGGTGCGACGGAGAAGATAACGGACGGTCATGCCTTGCAGCATCATGGCGGCGGCGGTTTTGTCGTCGACGCCATCGGGGATTTTAACGACGCGATCAGCGGCCATCAGTCGCTCAGTTGAGTAGCCGCCGCCGGAACCTGCATAGGCCACGCGGTCGCCGACTTTCAAGGTGGTAACGCCTGCGCCAAGTGCGGTCACGGTACCTGCGCCTTCGGAGCCGGGAATGAAGGGCATCGAGGGTTGTTGGTAGAGGCCGGTGCGGTGATAAACGTCGATGAAGTTTACGCCGATGGCAGTTTGGGTCATCTTGACTTGGCCGGGGCCTGGTTCGCCAACTGCGACATCTTTGTATTCGAGGACTTCTGGGCCGCCGTATTTGGCGACCGAAATTGCATGAGCCATGGTGGCCCTCCCTGAGATGTTTTTGAGAACCAGATTAAGCCGGTGGCTTATCCGTTTTGGCCCGGCTCTGGACCGGATCGAGGCGGACCATAGCAAGCTGTGGCTTGACCTGCGACCCCCGGTGCATGCTGGAGCCCCCTGGCGGAAGCGCGGCTGGTTTGTGCTTTGTTAAGGGAATCCGGACATCAGGCGTGAGGCGGTTGGTTGTGGAGGCGGCAAAGGCCGACACAGAACCGCCGTATGGGGGCCGCATCTGGGCCTTGGTAATCGGCTAGAGGCCAAACTGGACCCTTGCGGGTTTGAGCGGAGAGACGGGGCAAATGCGGTTGCGGGGTTATAGAATACTTGTGCGCATGGCGGCATGCGTGAGCCTTGCTGGGGCGGTGTTGTCGCTCGCGGGATGTAGCGGCAGCGTTATTGAGAGCCCGTCGGCGCAGGCCGAATATGGCTGCATGGACGATAGCAAGGCGTGCATCGATCAACGCCAGATGGTGCTGAAAAGTTTGGTTTCGGATAAGTCGCGCGGCTGGGTCAAGCATCCCGCGTCGGCAGCGGCGTATGCATCTGGCGTGCGGATGTTTGCATTCAAAACCGAGAAACAGCGGCTGTCGTGTGATGAACTTTCAAGCGGCCGTCGTGAGGCAGAGGGTGCGCCACGCGTGCTCCGGTCGCCGCAAGCGCAGGGCTTGACGCCGGCACAGGTGTCGCGCGGGATCATGTTTGCGGACGAAGTTTCACGAGAGTTGACGCGAGAAGCGCAACGGCGGTGCCGGGTTTAGTTTTTGAGCGTGTGTGATGGCGCGAATATATTCTGGGGCACCGTCACCCCCTCCTGATGCGCCGAATGAGTTAGCTGTCGCTAACCCATGGCGCATCTTCCTCCCCCATCAAGGGGGCGGAGGTTCATTTAGTTCTGATGGATCCGAGCAAGATTGATCTGTCGTTGCGACGCTTCCCATCAAGGGGGCGGAGTTCTTTTTTGTGCTGACAGATCCGAGCCCGATTGGCGCATCGTTTCCCTCTTGGGTCGCGTTAGTGCAGTTGAAACACGCTTGCGTGGTCGATTTTTTTGATGGGTAGCAGCGCGGGCAAGCGAACTTCGGCCCAAATGCCGATATGATCGGAACCAACGTGAGGGCCGGTGCCGGTGCGGCCAAACACCATGCCGGGCGAGATGAGAATGTGATCAAGGTCAACTTGGGGCGCGGACAATGGGATCGCGGGCCAGGTTGGGGCCCATTGGGCCGAACCGCGCAAACCACTCACCGTCACCAACTCGCGCCAGGAGGCGGAGAGCGTTCCGGTGTTGAAATCTCCGGCGATGATCAATGGTCCTTGTGTGCTGAGCGCGAGTGCGCTCAAGGCTCGCATGTGTAGGCGATGGATACGCGGACTGCGTGAGGGGCGATGAACGTGGGCGCCAACGACGGTCAACGTGCCCAGACCGAGCGCGCTGGCATCTATTTCGGCCCAGGCGAGAGGTGGTAACTCCAATTGCGTGCGGCGTGCGTCACCTGAGCGGATGGGGAAGCGCGAGAGAATAGCGACGGAACATTCCCACCGATCTGCGCAACTGCGGCGATGGGGATAGAGCGCGGACAGTCGGTCGAGCATCGGCTTCTTGTCGGGGCCGACTTCGAGCAGCACGACGACATCGGCATTGGCGCGTTCGATGCCGCGCTCGACTTGATCAATATCGGGGTGCGCGTGCCAACTGTTGAGCGACAAGACGCGGATATGATCGCGGGCGCTAACGAGCGTTGCACGAGAGAATGGTGTGTCGGTGGATTGGGTGGCTGAGCCGAGGGCGTGGCCGACGAGAATGGCGGGCAGGCCTAAAGCCAGAACGGACCAAGCCCAACGACGCGATATGAATGCAAGCAAGGCAACGCAACCGGTGGCAATCGCGTGAAGTGTTAACGGCGTGACGATGTCGGCGGTGGTGGCGACGCGATCCGGTGGGAGGA